>NZ_JBHSAB010000012.1:0-35326 GCF_042649825.1 Legionella dresdenensis
AACGTTATGTTTCAGCGAGTTATTCCTTAAAAAAACTCACTGCTTCCATTTTTTGTCCGGCACAAAGAAATCTTTTTATAAACAAATTGCTTAAATTGTGCGATAATGAGCCTTTTTGAACACTGTGCTCATAATTTTATAATTTTAAAAAATAGAAAACTATGTTAGCTTGGGCATACCTGTGATAGTTTCGATGGCGAATTCGAGAGTAGGGCCAACCTCAAACCGCGCTTCAATTTTCGGACTCATCAACGTAGCCGCAACAGGGAAGACTCAATTGTTGGTTGTTACCAGGCTTTTCATAACAACAGGATGTGTTAAATCAGGTAAGCATGGATTAATGATGGCAACATGCGCGCTCCAGGGACGGTTTGCACATGAAATTAGCTTAAGGAGTTGAACGTAATGCGTCACAATTTTTATTTATCACCACTGGCGGCATGTCTGGCCATGGCAATGGTTTCATCGGTTGAGGCAGCCGAAGCAGTTTCTTTACCTGAAGCCAGTTTCCAGACAATTCGAGCGCAATTTCAGTTTGATTTACCCGGAGTGAAACAGGCCAGAGCCCTTTCAGGGGATAGCCTGCAATTTGTACGGCAGCACACTGATCTGAATAAAGTAAGTCATGTCCGTATGCAACAGTATTATGCCGGTTTTCAGGTTTATGGCGGTTATGCAATTATGCACAGCGGCCATACTGCGAAATCCCTTGCAGCAGCTCAAAACGGCGTTACCATGAACGGTAATGTTTACCGCGGCCTGGAACAGGAACTCGGTGCGCCTGCTGACGATTTTGTACAAAATGGCCAAAAAGCACTGGTTGAATTTAAAAAGCAATACGCTGGCCAGGAAGTAAGTCAGGAACAAGTTACGCCAATGATTTTTATTGATGCCGACAATAAAGCGCACTGGGCGTATAAAGTCAGTGTTTATATTCGTCATGAGCATACGATTCCCGAACGTCCCACTGCCATTATTGATGCCGGCAACGGTAAAACTTATGCTAAATGGAACAATATCAAAACTGAAGTGGAGGCTGTATCAGGCAGAGGTTACGGCGGTAACCGTAAAGCCGGTAAAGTAAATTACGGCAAAGATTTCCCCTTATTGGAAATAACCCGTGAAAACAATCAATGTTATATGCAAAACGACAGCGTAAAAGTTGTTGATATGAAGCATCGTACCAGCTCTGACAACAAGCCTATGACTTTTAAATGCAAGCCGAGTAAAAAAACGCCAGGCTTATTCTGGACTGGTTACAAAGCTGACGGATATGACAAGCAAAACGGCGCTTATTCACCCTCTAATGACGCGATGTACATTGGTTATGTAATCAAACATATGTACAAAGACTGGTATAATCTGGAGCCATTAACCAATTATGACGGCTCACCAATGCAGCTGGTTATGCGCGTGCATTATGGCGAGGGTTATGAGAACGCTTTCTGGGATGGCACTCAGATGACTTATGGCGACGGTGAAGATTTTATGTACCCGCTGGTGTCGTTAGGCGTAGGTGCGCATGAAATCAGCCATGGTTTTACTGAACAGCATTCTGATTTGGCTTACTGGGCGCAATCTGGCGGTATGAATGAATCATTCTCCGACATGGCTGCAATGGCTGGCGAGTATTATTCAGTAGGCGAAAGCAGCTGGTTGATTGGCGCTGAAATTATGAAAGAAAACAGCGGCTACGATGCACTGCGCTATATGGATGTTCCCAGCCGTGATGGCAGCTCAATTGATACTGCAGCAGATTATACGGATGATCTTGACGTTCACTACACCAGCGGCGTGTTTAACCGCCTGTTCTATCTGATGTCTACTCAGGAAGGCTGGAACCCCCGCAAGGCGTTTGATGTGATGGTTAAAGCCAATATGGACTATTGGACGCCATACTCAACCTTTGTTCAGGGCGGTTGCGGTGTTTTAAGTGCAGCAAAAGATCTGAACTATGATACTGACGGGATCAAATCATCATTGAAGAAAGTCGGTATTAAATATTCTTCATGCGGCTCAGCTAAATAAATTAGCTGTAAAATTTTCCCAGGCACTGCGCAACAGTGTCTGGGTGTTCCATATGGACATGATGTCCGCCTTCCAGTTTGAAAATCTGCAGCCCTTGTACCGCTTCAATCCGTTTGCTCATAATTTGTTCATCCACTGAAAAGCCATTACTGGCTAATATAAGGCAACTCTTTGCCGTGATTGCCTGTAGACAGGACAAAACCTGATTTTCAGTTAACCGTAATGGAACCGGTGAAAGCAAGCGGCGATCATGGCGCCAGACATAGGCTCCGTTTTGCTCTTCCACCCCGCGTTCGCACAAGATTCGGGCTTCGCGGATATCCAAATGGCCGCGTTTAGTTCGTGCTACAGCGGCGTCTTCAAGAGATGGGTAGGGCTTGCCATCCTTTTTCTGAGTAACAGCAAGAAGTGCCGCATATTGTGCCAGTTGATCGCGGCAGGTTTGTTCAGGACTGGTAAAGGGACCTAAGGCTTCGATTAACGCCAGCGACAGAATACGCTCGGGTATAACGCCGGCGACAAGGCTTGCCAGACAGGCGCCTAAAGAATGGGAAAGCAGATGAATCTGCTGGTAACCCAGCTCATTAATCAGCTGAATGATATTTAAAATGCCGTCAACAAAATGGTAATGGCTATTCGCAGTTAAATGTGAGGATAACCCGTGGCCTGGCAAATCAACTGCTATCAGATAAAAATGCTTTGATAAGTAGGAGGCAAGCGGCGCAAACGAATTGGCATTATCCAGCCAGCCGTGAAGGGCAAGCATTGGCGGCAGATTTTTATCACCCCAGGCTTTACAGGCTATCTTCAGGCCTGGTATTTCAATAAAGAATGTATCCATCATAGATGCGCCTAAAATATAAGTTTGATTAGTCAAGAATAGCATAAATTCCCGGCAATTCCGCTTTGTAAATTCAGTGCAAGTAAGCCCTTTTAATAAAAGGGCTTACTTGCAAGGCGCTACAAAAGGGCATGTCTTATCTAGGGGAGTGTTGAATATCGGTAGAGTATTTATAAGCATATTCTGCTGGTATAGGCGGGTTAACACCTTGCGACGCAGAAAAAAACATCAAATCAGTATTAGTAGGCAGGGAAACGGGCGATTTGGGTGCTCCAATAATAAACTTATCCCCGATTTCAAAACATTGCAGCGTTGGATGGGCAAACGAGGTAATTGCATTTTGAATATCAGTCGACAGATTTTCAAATGAAGTCTCAGAAAAAATGAGGGTGGTGAGTGCGATATGCGATACCCTGTTATTTTGAAGCAATAAAAGAAATCGCACCGTCAACAGGTTATTATTAGACAGATCAAGGATTTTGATATTTTGTGGTAAGGCTAAAAGCAGGGCAATTAACTCCTGATCAGAAAAAGCATCAAGCCGATTAAAACTTAAGTTAAGTTTATAGAGACTGGCTGGCAAGCGCTTTAAATTTGGTAGCAGTACATGTGTATTCATCGAAAAATCATTACTGCTTAAATCCAGTTCTTCTAACTGGTTGCCATAATAGCCTAGAAGCCCAAAGATTGTTGCAGAAACGTTCGGGTTTTCAAAACCCAGCTGTAAGCCGGCTAACCCGAGCATTTTCAGGCGGGAAAAAAAGGAAAATTGATGGTGTATTTCATCATAGCTACGAAAGTTGGTAACCATGGGATGCACACTACTGTTGAAATCGAATACAGTATATTCAATTAACCTGTTATAATTTAACTTAAGATTTGTCACTTTGCCGTGCAAGGTTTCAAAAAATCTGGCCAGAATATCTGATGGTATTCCCTCCAGGCGACATTGTGACAAGTCTAGTGTGTCAATGGTATGTGGGTGAGAAAATAAGTGAGTTAATCGCATTATGCATTCGGCGGTTAATTTATTTTCTGAAATATCCAATGACGTAATATGGTTTTTCTGGTGGCGGAAAAGCCCGGTGATAAGAGTGTAGAGATGTTTCGCTGTACAGCGAATGCTTAAATGATTTACCGATGCCGGAATAGATCTTGTCAGTTCGCTGCAAATAAGAGGATTATCCAGAGGGCCATTATCACAATCCGAACTGTTAAGTGCATTACAGCCAAAAGAAAGTGCGCTGACTGTGTTCGGTAATTGAGCTATTAATTTAACAAATAATTTCCACGACTCTGAATAAAGTGCGGGAGCCGAGATATCTAATTTGTTAATCCAGGGAGGCAAGTACGAGAGCAGACCCCATAAACTGGCCAGGCAATCCTCAGTAGTTTGTAAATTGTCATTAACAACTACAATCTGTCTAATATGTTGTGGTATTCCATGAGCAATTTGCGCTAATTCTAACAGGTTTTTATCTGCCAGATCATTTACCCGAAAGATGATACCCGTCTTCTGAGTTGGAATAAGCTCCATTTCCTGGAAAATATCGTTATTGCTTTTAATCGTCCTTGCATTGCTGTTTGGGGTTTGAATTACCCAGTTGCTTAAGTGATAGAACATTCCATGTCTCCAAATTTATCTGTAAATCAAAAAAATGATAGTAATGCAGCACAATATTGTATAGTGATTCATATTTTTTCTCTATTATTAATAATTATTCTTTATAAACAAGCAGAAATCAGATGAGCAGATCAAATTGATTGGGTATACTAACTGGAGCGGATTATGATAAAACCTATCGGGCGGGCTGATGAAGACAGTGTCTTTAATCACATATAATATCCATAAAGGATTTGGCATAGGGCGGCTGCGTTTTTTGCTGCCCGCGATGCGCGCGGCCATTTCAGTTCTGGAGCCGGATTTTGTATTTCTTCAGGAGGTCCAGGGCGAACACCGCCGCCGTTCACGCCGCATTCGCGGCTGGCCTGAGTTGCCGCAATTTGAATTTATGGCGGAAAATGATTGGCCGCATTACCTGTATGCCAAAAACGCCGTTTATCAGGCCGGCCATCATGGTAATGCCATTCTCAGCAAATACCATTTTGAATGCTTTGAAAATATTAATCTCGCCCGATTAAACCGCGCTTCCCGCAGTATATTGCATGGCCAGGTCAAGATTGAGAATGTTACCTTGCATCTGTTATGCGTCCATCTGGGATTATTTAAAAATGAACGTGCTTTTCAATATCAGGCCCTGATAAAGCGGATAAGGGAAATGGTGCCGGAAAATGAGCCATTATTAATGGCAGGTGATTTTAATGACTGGCGTATGGATTTGTCTGATATCTTGCTGAAAGAGCTTAATATCCGGGAAGCATTTTTAAACCTGACCGGCGAACATGCCCGCTCTTTCCCGGCGCTAAGGCCGGCTTTATGTGTCGATCGCGTTTATTCCCGCGGTTTAAAAGTAAAGGAAGTGCAATGTCTGCAAGGAAAACCCTGGCGCACGCTGTCAGATCACTTACCCTTATGGTCCAAATTTGAATTATTAATGTAGGCTGTGAAACCCATACCCGTTTGGCCTGAGGAAAATGCGAAGCATTTGTCTCGAAGGCTTGGCACTGTACCACTGGCTTCGAGACAGCGCTAAAGCGCTTCCTCAGCCCGAACCATGTTGTGAAATGTAGAATTTAATTCCTTAACCTTACAACCAGATCTACTTTGGACGGATTGTTCCCTCATTTTCTGGCGCTTGCTTTTCCTTTTCTGGAAAAGGCTTATTAATGAAATACATCGACGTTGAAATAAGCTCTCTCCCTGCAAGCGGCCAACAATCTTTAAGAAGTGCATTAGCCATAGCCAATTTGAGTCCAAAAGAACCTTTCCCTGTAAAAAAAGGTTTAAGCCAGGCATTCGCTATTATTGCGACGCTTCCAGAAGTGAAAATTGCAGCAATAGTTGCCAGTAGTGTATTCGATTCACCTGAAAACCTGTAAATGGAATCTCTTACTTTAACCCCAAGTTCCCAACAAGCGATACCAGCGAAATTTCTTGCAAGGAAGGAGGCATTAACAGTTGGATTGAATACACCCTCACCCACAAATTTAACGGATTCTTTAAGATTTTTACCATTTTGCCGGGCATTAGAAAAAAGAGAAAGAGGTAAATTTAGAGGGTTTTTTAAAAGAGTCGTCAGGAACAAATTATTGTCGGTGTAGTCTAATAAAGCGATTGTTGTACACGTACCACTAGCGCAATAAAAAACTCTGGCTCCCCAGCCTTGAAAAAGATTCTTTATACCTAATTCTTTCATTATTCCGGAATAAGGGGTAAGTTGATATTTGGGATCCGCGATACGTTTTATAGTCAGTAATTCAAGCGGTGCAGTCGTTGTAGCTAAAAGAAAAGTTTCTGGTTTTGGGATATATCTCTTGAATCCAAATAGATAGTCTTTTGGAGAAACATCGGTTTCTTTTACCTTGGGACCAGGAAATAATGCAGGAAAAAAAGAATGTTTGTTTATCTTTTGTTCGATGTTGTCTTTTGCCATTTCACTACCCTGGGTTGCAGAAATCAAGATTAGATATTGATTTAAGACTTAAAATAGGTACGTATGATACAAGTAACTTATTGTTGTGTATAGAATTTTACTCTTTAGCCCCAGGCGGTCGCTTCTCTTTGTACCGGACAAGTTTTGTAGGTTGGGTCGTTTTGACCCAACAAGTTTTTTATCAAACACTCCAAACCTGAAAACTGATTGAAGATTGGTAATGTTGGGTCGGAACGACCCAACCTACGTATCCTACTCGTTTTCAGCACTTGGCTGATATTCACCAAAGCATGCCATGCTGTTCAAACGGGCACGCTTCAGTAAAGCAGCCTGAGCCTGCGCAACATTTGCTTCCTGGCCGCCCCAAACACGCAAACAGTCTTCCTGTAATGCACGGCCATAAGAGAAGCTTAAATTCCAGGGCTGGTAGCCAGTGCGGTTAATTTCATTCAGGTTAGCAGTCGCCTGTTGCGGGGTCTGGCCGCCAGAAAGGAAATTAATGGTTGGAACTGCCGCCGGTACAGTATTGCGGAAAACGCCGACAGTGTATTCAGCAACTTCTTTTGGCGAGCTGAATGGCGTTGCCGCTTTACCAGAAGTCACCATACTGGGTTTTAACACGATGCATTCAAGTTCAACACGGTGCAGGAAGAGGGCATTGAAGACTT
Organism: Legionella dresdenensis; assembly: GCF_042649825.1. Taxonomy (NCBI): domain Bacteria; kingdom Pseudomonadati; phylum Pseudomonadota; class Gammaproteobacteria; order Legionellales; family Legionellaceae; genus Legionella; species Legionella dresdenensis. Next base: position 7,092 of record NZ_JBHSAB010000012.1, read on the forward strand.
CATGCAGTACAATTTCACAGGCTTCAGCACATTGTTCAATGCTGTGATCGCCGTCCATTAACACTTCAGGCTCAACAATAGGAACAATACCGACTGATTGGCAGATTGCCGCATAACGGGCAAGATTTTCTGCGCCAGTCTTGATAGCAGTCATACTTGGCGTAAACTCAGTAATGGAATAGACATTACGCCATTTTGCAAATCGTGCTCCCAGTTCTTTATATTTGAGCAGACGTTTTTCAAGTCCGTCCAATCCTTCGGTGACTTGCTCATCATCAGTATGCGCGAGCGTTGTCAGCCCTTGATCCACTTTAATACCTGGTACAATGCCTTTTTTAGCAAAAAGTTCAGCCAGGGATGTGCCATTGTCGTCATGCTGTTCAAACGTTTCAGCAAACAGGATAACACCGCTAACGTAGTCTTCCAGTTTATCTGTAGTAGCCAGCAGCTTACGGTATTGACGGCGGTTTTCAGCGGTATTTTCAAGATTGATAGTAGCAAAGCGCTTACCAATTGTGCCATTGCTTTCATCAGCGGCCAGAATCCCTTTGCCATCTTGTAACAATATTTCCATTGTGTCTAATAATTCATCATAACTCATGGTTTCTTATTCTCCTCGTTGTTATCGCTAATCAGCGCGAAATATATTTTTCCCGGACTATCTGCTGCATGGCAAAACCCGATGCTTTGAGACTTTCAAATGCTTCGTCGATCATACCCGGATTTCCACATAAATAAACCAGATCTTCTGCCGGGTTCAGATTAAGTTCGGAAAAAGAATGCTGTACATAACCTTTAAACTGACAGGGCGCAGCAAGCTCGCCAGCAGGGCGGCTTAATTGAATGCGAAATTCTACTTGTTGCGGGCAGGCATTGGCAAAATCAATAAACTCCTGGCTGTAAATCGCATCCGCTTCAGATTGTACGCCTAATAACACCACAACTTTTAATGAAGGCGATTGCTGTAATCGTCTGGTTAACTCAGGCAACATGGCGCGGTAAGGCGTTATACCAGTGCTGGTGGCAGCCAGTATATAACGCCCTGGGGCATCATCCTTGAGCACCAGCCTTCCAAAAGGGCCGCTGACATTAATCCGGTCGCCCTGATTTAAATTAAACAAAAACCGGGTTCCAGGGCCGTCTTCCACATAACCGGCAGCGAATTCAATCTGTTTTGAGCCTGGTGGATTTGCGATGCTATAGCTGCGTTTTAAAACTTTGCCTTCATGCTCAAAATGGACAGTAATAAATTGCCCCGGTAAATAGGAAAATGGTTGCTCGCTCTCGATAGAAAACACAAAATGTTTCACTCGCGGTGAAATCAGGTATGACTCGCTTAATACCAGCGGAAATGTATTCATTTGCATAAAGAATTCTGTTGTTGCCGGGAAATGGGTTATTTTAGGTCGATTTGGCTTTTTTGTCCAAGCTCTTATTGTTTAATCATCGCATTTTCGACTTTATTGCGTATAATTATGATATGAACAGTACTGATCTCATCGAAATGCTCGGCAATTTAAGCCGAAATATGTTTCCTGTGCAGTCGCTCTTATCCGGGCTGGCTTATCTGCTAGGTATTATTTTTTTTCTGACTGCTATCAGTAAACTGCATAAAATCGGCGAATCAAGAGCTAATTCCTCTTCCCATGAATCTATATTTGTTCCAGTTGCTTATATCCTTGCTGGTTCAGCGCTGCTTTTCCTGCCTTCGATGGTGACCTCTTTGTCCAATACAGTATTTGGCGCGGGCAATGTTCTGGCGTATGCTAAATATAGCCCCTACAATATTCAAAGCATAATGGAAACAATTATCCGCACTGCGGGCTTTATCTGGTTTATCCGCGGTTCCGTTCTGATGGCGCATGCCAGTCATCCGGGGGTTAAAGACGGCCCTAAAGGGCTGGCGTTTATGTTTGCTGGGATATTGGCTATTAATTTTGAGAACACCGGGCAATTTTTGACCTGGTTGATGGGGCAGACGGCAGATTTAACGATAAGTATTAAGCAAAATCAGGGATATTAATCTCTGGTACTAAACCTGTTCTCCACATATTTTTAAGTTGTTTTCTCTGGCAAAATCAATAATAGCCTGATAGATTTCTGGGCTATCCTCTTTCAGACGCGGATCCAGCAGTATGCATTTGTGGCCTTCGTCATTAACGCTTGGCTGTAATAAAGGCGAGTACTGAATGCGTTTATTCTTGAAACTTGCCATTGCGCCGCTCATGCGTTCTGCCCAGTCGCTGGGGCGAAATGTTTTACCTTGACTGGTTACGCCTTCAATAACGATGGTTTTGTTGTCAGATTTAGCCATTGTGCTTGTCATAATACCTTGCATGGCAAAGCCTGTTGCAGTTAATAAAAGAGGTTTATATTAACATAAAAATGCATGTTGATCAAATTGTGATCAAGGTGGTTTTGAGAGAACTAAAAACAACGTATAGCATTTCAGGTTTATGGGCGATATGGGAGGCACCGCCATTAAGTTAAGGATGTGTCATTCCCGCGAAGGCGGGAATCCATTTCTCAAGTTGGCTCCTTACCTTGTTTGATGGATGGATCCCCGCCTTCGCGGGGATGACAAATTTCTTAACTTAATGGCAGTGGATATGATAGGATAGCAGGGTTTTAATTGTTGATTGATATTTTATGAGCCCAAAAGAAAACCATTCTGGAATTTATTTATTACCTAATTTGTTTACCACGGCAAGCCTCTTTGCTGCTTTCTATTCGATTGTTGCCTCGTTCAAAGGTCAATATGATGTTGCTGTGACTGCTATATTTATTGGTATGATCGCAGACGGTCTGGACGGGCGTATTGCACGTATTACCAATACTCAAAGCGAGTTTGGCGCCCAATATGACAGTTTGTCAGATATGGTGACTTTTGGCGTTGCTCCCTCTTTGTTATTGTATAGCTGGAGTCTGCAACAGCTAGGTAAATTTGGCTGGCTGGTCGCCTTTGTATATACCGCGGCAGTGGCGTTGCGCCTTGCCCGATTTAATATTCAGCATGATACCCGTTATTTTCAGGGATTAGCCTGTCCTGCTTCCGCAGCGCTGGTGTCATCTTTTGCCTGGCTATGCCATCAGCATGAAATAGAACACTTGCCGATATCAGTACTAACTGCCATTGTCGCGGTTCTTGCTGCAATGCTAATGGTCAGCAGTGTGCGTTATTACAGCTTTAAAGAGGTTGATTTTAAAGGTAAAGTTCCCTTTTTGTACCTTTTACTTATGGTCATCCTGTTCGTAGCTATTGCTGCGAATCCATCACTGGTATTGTTTTTAGGCTTCACTGCCTATGCCTTATCAGGCCCGCTTTATATGCTTTATATCATGTACCGCCGTAAAAGAAGCAGCCAGAAATAGAACTATAGGATAAAAGGAGTGTTGGGCTTTACAGCCCAACCTACATTGGTTGATTAAACGGTTGAGCTTTACAGTCCCAACTTTTACACTGGATTGATTAAACGTAGGTTGGGCTGTAAAGCCCAACACTCCTGCAAGGGTTATTCGGGTTCGCCAAAGCGATTATTTATCAGATCCGTTATGGCCTTTTCCATTTCCGTCTCGTCAGGACCTTCAATCTGGAGCGTGAGCTCTGTACCTTTAGTAGCGGCAAGCATCATTACACCCATAATACTTTTACCATTGACAGTCTGGGAGCCTTTAGTGACATCAATATTGCTTTGAAAGCGGGAGGCCGTCGAAACAAATTTGGCTGATGCGCGGGCGTGTAGCCCTAGTGTGTTAATTATTAACAGTTTAGTCTTTATCATAATGCCGTCAATGTAACAGAACATGATTTTAATTACAACTCTGGTTTGATTGCAACCCTTAAGGAAATCTTAAGGATTCTGCTATATTATTGTTTCAACATAATCCACCGTGAGCAAAATATAACTTTTGTAAGGTGGGTATTAGACAAGTATTTGTTCTCAGGAGTAATGTTCATGCCGTCGCAAATCAAAATTATTAATTCAGTCAATGCATTACTTAAACGAAAAGGGATGACTTTAAGGTTGAATAAAGAGGGGGTGTGCTCTGGTTTGGCTAGCTTACGTATTGAGTACGCGCTGAAGGGAAAACTGAATGAGTTTTCAATCCTGAAACGCAAATTGGCCAACATTCCTGCAAATTATAATTTTGGCGATGATCCCGCCCTTGATCAATTCATTAAACGTGTCGAGGAAGCCTTTAACAGTAGAAAATATTTGCCGGGTACTCGCGCGGGCGATTTGGATAAGCTGATACAAATTAATGGTAAAGCGCCGGCAAATGAATTTAATTTCGGTTTTCTGGGCTCCCTGGAACAATGGACTCGGATATTCCAGCAAATACATAATAATGGTCGGGAATGCTATGTTGTTGATTACCAGCATGCTATTACTCTTTCATTTGTTAATAATCAATACGTTGTTTATGACCCCAATTATAACTTGGACGATGATGATCCGACCAAAGAAAATGTTGAAATATTTGGCAGGGCTGAAGATGCCGTAGCTGAGATATATAATATTTTCAGCCAACTCACAAAGGATAATTTGAACAATCAGCTAGGGCTTGGCATCCGTATTTTTGCCCGCCCTGATGAACCAACGCCTGCCAAATATCCTGCAAAGGCACAGCTTCATGCGGCCTGCTTCGCGAATGCCGCTGCTTGCAGTACAAGCGTAACGTTTACCGGGCGCACTCTGCCATATGATTCATTAATTTATGCGATTTATGCGAATGATCTCAGTAGCATCAAGCATATTTCCAGGCATATACCAATAACTTACACCCATTGCGGTATGGCTGTAGGGCTGATGCGTGATCAAATTGCAATCCAGTTATTTGAGCATTTGACTGATTCAGATGCAATTACTTGCTTGTCGGCCGCTGCGGCTTGCGGCAGCCCGCTACTCTTTAGCCAGTTGCTTAAACGGCATTATGAAAAGACAACTGACCAAACCACGTTTATTCACTATTTGTCGGAAAACGTTCTTCCTGCCGCTATCAGTTCAGGCAATCTTGATAAAGTTAATTATTTTTTTGAGTTTACCAAACGACATAAGATGGTTCTAAATGTGGCTGGTTCTGGAGAGATGACGGCAGCACTAAACAAGCTGACCTCGAAAAACAAAGTGGATATTCTGACGCGGGTTTCGAAGGAGTTGCCGGGCATACTGACTGATCAGCAATTGCTGTCCTTCATTAAACTCGCATCCGGAAAAAATAAAACTAAGTCATTGGATTTCTGGCTGGATAAAGCCAAATCACGCTCGTTAGATAAACAATTATTTATTGATGGCGAATTGTTAAAAACAATCTCTGTTGCCAGCCTGAATAAATTACTGGTTAACGGTTTTACAGTGGCTGAGAGTGCGCTTGCTACTGCAATAAAGCGTACAAATAAACAATTATTTAAAAAATGTGTTGAGCAATTGCCTGACAATAATAACCTGTTCATTAAATTTTTAAAGCGGGCCGTGATTGACGACCCGGAAAATCGACAAGGTCTGACCAATCAACGAATTAATAAAAATCAGGCTAACCGTATTGTCAACCGCCCCGCTTTGCCAACAATTGATTTATTCAAAAGCGAATCAGGACTGACTGCATTCGAAGTGCTGAATCATTTGAAAAGTAACCTGGCAATAAAACAACTGTGGCCAAAAACGGCAGTAGCCGCTCAGTCGCTTGCTGATGCCTTAGAGCAGGCTATAAGCAATCAAAACGAGGAAATGGTTAAATTTTTAACTGATAAAAATGCTGCTTTGAATTTAGATAATCTCCTGGCTGGAATAGCCGCTGCCAGACGAAGCGGAAACAAAGCACTTCAGCAACAATTAAACACCCTGTTGACCAGATATGCACAGGAGCATCGAACTGACTGTTTCAATAAAATCCGTTTAGAAGCAGTATTCGCAGCAATGCATAAAAAAGATAATGGTCTGGAGCTTGTTGCTCCGCTACTAACAATAATAGAACAGGCAGATATTGCCAATAACCTTAAATCTCTTAATCGCAAATGCATACAATATGCGATCAGATGGGCTATTTTGCATCACCATTTTGATTTGGTACACAAACTGGAGCTAGCGCATAATGTTACCCGAGAGGAGCAGTACCATTTATTCTTATATGCCCATCAAACTGGTAATACTAAAGCCGTTAATTTTATTCTGGGCTTTTTCCCTGAGTTAGCACGAAAACCGGATACTTATATTGATCTGGAACGGGATGGCAAGTTTGAGCAGCTTGCTTTCCTGATATCAACAAACAAAATGAGGGATCCGGTAACTTGCCTGAAATTGTTAAATAATGCGGTAAGCCGAGGCGATAAAAACACTATAATGCAGTTAAAGCAATTTATAAATTACAGCTTTAATTCATTTGACGCGCCAATCTATAAGGCAATAAACGAATCCAATGCCAAAGGGGCGCTTTTGTTGTTGCAAAATGGCGCCAGCCTGCGCGATATGATTATTACGGATCTGTTATTCTGTATAGCGCATTCAGGAAGCAGAGAGTTGCTGGAGCAGGCTTTTGCCAATCCTGATTTTACCCGGCAGTTTTTTAATAACAATACGGTTATGGATAATATTCAGTATTTATTGGATAGAGTAGAACCGTCGCTGGCCGCAGTTCTGGGTAGTCAGCTCAATAGGATTAATTCGCCGCATTTTAATCCAAGGGACAAAGTGGAGTTTATTAACAAAGCCCCGACAGCAGAATCTGCCTGCGCCCTGGTTGCTGGATTAGTAAAAAACACAAGTGCATACGACTTATTTATTGCCGCCTGCGAAAACAAATTGTTCAATGCAGCCAATCATATTTTAAGCCAGCCATTCACTGTGCCGGATAATAAACGAGAGGAGCTGCTTGGCCATATAGCTACATTGTTTGCCGATTGTAAAGATAGTGATGCCATGTTTGAGCGGCTCTATCAAGATAAACTGTTACGGCTATATGAATTTGTAAAGCAAATTCAATTCCGTCCTTTTGTGGCCTTACATGATTCAATCGGCCAACTGATTTTTAATAATAAAAGAAAGGAGCGCGAATTCACCCCGTTGCAAAACCGGTTGGTTGTCCGTGCCCTGGAGAACAATGATGAAGATAAACTGCTTGCCTTGCTTGAGCAATTAGAGCAGAAATCACCGCGAAAATTAGTGAACTCGGATTATAATTATGAAAAAATGCGTGAGGAAGTCGCGGCACTTTACGCTAAATATGCTCATAATACAAAAATATTCTCAAAATTAGCCGCGCTTTACCAGCTTGATGACATCCTGCCCGTTCTGGTTGAAAACAAAAATTGGCAATTTATTATTAATATCCTTGGCTCTGCAGAACCAGGGCTGTTAAGTGAAGCGCTGGGCAAGGTCTTATCCGAAGATGTTGTTATTTCAGCTATTCTGGAGCAGCTTGAAAAAGATATGTTCGCCCGCTGCAGCACTATGGATACACGCAATGAATTGGTTACTCTCATTAATACACCTGATTCCAGTGCATTTGCCCGTTTACTCAAGCCATTTCGCCAGAAAATAGAGGCAATCCATGATCGTTTGCAAAAGCACATGATTGGAAACAACCTAATAAAAGCGGCGAATCGTTTTGATTTTGAGTTAGGGGACAGTCTGGCTGCTACTGACCGCGCTATCATCGATATGAAAGCAATGATTGATTCCTGGTTGCAGCAATGGCGTGCTGATGGATTTGATCAACAACAGGCGCTAGAACGGCTAATCGGTTTTGATCAAAAAATGCGTGAAGAAGGCCTTACCCCTTTTTATTTTTACGGCGAAGGTATGCCTGCAAACAAGTTCAGCGATCTGGCCAAATGGTTAGCCGGATTCAAAACTCAACGCGAGTTGGAAGAGGATGAAAAACTGCTAAATAGCTTTAAGGAGGAAAACGATAAGCAGCGATTAACGGAGACAGTGCAAATAATAGATGTAGTTTATGAAATACTTGCTTTGTATCAGACAAAGCGGATTTCAGATGAAATTGCTATGACCAAATTAGCTGAGCTATGCCATATAGTTGAACCAGGTATTGTGATTCATCCTTTACCGCCTAAACAGGAAAAATCAGAACCAATTGATGAAAAGCAACCTGAGATGGCAGCAAATCAACCAGCTATTGAAACAAAACCAACAACAATAGAGAAGCCTGTATTAGCAACTCAGCCAGTTCAACCAGTTGAGCCAGTTCAACCAGTTCAACCAGTTGAACCAGTTGAACCAGTTGAACCAGTTCAGCCAGTTCAACCAGTTGAACCAGTTCAGCCAGTTCAACCAGTTCAACCAGTTCAACCAGTTCAACCAGTTCAACCAGTTCAACCAGTTCAACCAGCTCAACCAGCTCAACCGGCTCAACCGGCTGTTCAGCCAAAGCCGCAGGTTAACCAAACCATTGTCTGCGATCAATTTATTCAGGCACTGAATAAATATGAAGAAGCTAGAAAGAAAAGGGCGGAACGCTATGTCCCAATACCCTTCGGGCAATTCACCAAAACAGACAAACTATTGGCTGTCAAGCAATTGAGAAGAGCTTTGAATGATGGCTGCGGTTATATTTCTCCAGCATCCCGTAGTGCTTTGAAAGATGGGAACTTGTTTAAAGCGGTTTCTCGTTTCCTCACAAGCAATAACAATAGCTTAAAGCCGGCTTTAGGGAGCAGAGCGGATTTTAAATCGGTCGATGATCTGTTTAACCATTTGAACAAACGGGATCCAGCCAAGGCGTTGTGTGATTTGCTGGCAGATTTTATTGAACAACGACAAGCGAAGAACAAGTCGGTTTATCATATTCGTCTGTTCCCTCAATTTGATGAAAAAACCAAGACCGCAGCCGCAAAAAATCTGATTGATCTGATCAAAGGCCAGCGGAGAAGTCTTGATAAAATTGATATTGCCGCCTTGAAGCAGGGCACACTGGGTGATTCTGTTAAAGCGTTTATTCAGCAAAATCAAAAGGCTTTGAGTACGCGCTACAGCGTAAATACCAGCATTAACAGCCTGGAGCAGTTGCTTAAGGTGTGTGAACGCAATGTTGCGGCTAATCCGGAAACTCGGGTTGGGCTGTAATATGCAGGCTCTGTTCGAGCTCACTGTCATTCAGTTAAGAAATTTGTCATTCCCGCCTCCGCGGGAATGACAGTATATTATTTACTAATCTTATTCCCGATCATCATGCATATCACGGTGATCCCGATGATCACGATGATCCTGAATTTTTTCCTTATGTTTGATTAATTGGCGATCCAGCTTGCCAACCAGTTCATCAATAGCTGTATACATATCATCTGATTCAGCACGGGCATGTATTTCGTTTTTTGCGACCAGAACAGAGGCCTCGGCGATTTGAGTCAGTTTTTCAACATCAAAGACAACCTTAATTGTTGAAATTTGGTCAAAATGGCGTTCCAGCTTTTCAAATTTTTCCTGTGTGAAATTTTTTAATGCTGTTGTAACATCAATATTATGACCTGTAAAATTAATATGCATAATACATCTCCTTTTTATATAAAACTAACCACTGATTGATTTACGTTCGTTAGACGGACGAATCCCCATTGCTTCCCGGTATTTAGCTACAGTCCTTCTTGCAACCTGAATGCCTTGCTCAGCAATTAACTGTGCAATTTTACTGTCGCTCAACGGCTTTTTACGGTTCTCCGAAGCTATAAGCTTTTTAATAACAGCCCGGATTGCAGTTGATGAACATTCACCGCCGGCGTCAGTATTAACATGGCTTGAGAAAAAGTATTTTAATTCAAATACGCCGCGTGGCGTGTGCATGTATTTCTGAGTGGTTACCCTTGAAATGGTTGATTCATGCATATCAAGTGCCATGGCGACATCATTCAGGATTAAAGGCTTCATCGCTTCTTCACCATGTTCCAGAAAGTCTGCCTGATAATCAACAATGCTGCGAGCCACTTTCAGCAGCGTTTCCTGACGGCTTTGAATACTTTTCAGGAACCAGCGCGCTTCCTGCAGATTATTTTTTAAAAACTGATTATCTGCACTGTTATCCGCACGTTGTATCAGGGAAGCATAGTGGTTATTAATACTTAAATTGGGTAATACATTCTGATTAAGCATAACCTGCCACTCTCCGCTGATTTTCTTCACGATCACATCAGGGATAATGTATTCAGTGACATCTTGTTGAATCAGGCTGCCTGGACGAGGATTTAAGCGCTGAATGATTTTTAACGCCCGGTCGAGCGTACTTTCGTTAACCTGATAATTTTTCTTTAACTGACGGTAATTATGCTGGCCCAATAATTCAATATCAGTCTGGATAATACGTTTCGCCAGTTTGACGTCATCTGAAGTATGAGGCAATTGCGACAATTGTACTAATAAAGTTTCAGCGAGATTAATCGCAGCGCAGCCAACGGGATCAAATAGTTGCACCCTATGTCTTACGGCTTCAATTTCTTCCAGATCAATCGGATGTTCTTCACTGTCCAGGCTATTATGCAGCTCACTGACTGAAATGGTGAGAAAGCCGTCATCATCAACCGCGTCAATAATGGCGGTTGCGATAACCCTGTCAATATCGCTCATGGGGGTTAAATCAAGTTGCCAGCTGAGATGATCTTGCAGATTGGTTGTCGTGCTGTGCAAATTTTCATAATTATAATCAAGCTCTTCAAAGCTGGTTCGTTTGTTTTGGCTGTTGTATAGCTGTGACCACTGAGAGTCCATGTATTCGTCTTCGGCATCTGTTGCTTGCTGAATCTCTTGCATCGGCTCATCTTTTTCTTCAGGAGCAGTTAATTCCAGCATGGGGTTTGACTCGACAGCCTGTTGAATTTCCTGTTGTAAATCAAGCGTCGATAACTGCAACAGGCGAATCGCCTGCTGAAGCTGCGGGGTTAAAGTCAGTTGCTGATTAATACTTAGCTGCAACGATGGTTTCATGCAAATCCTCTTTGTTTGACACCGTGTTTTATCTCTAAGTTTAACTGATTCAGAAGGATTATCCAGTAGGTTGGGTCGTTTTGATCCAACATTTACAATATATAGCGTTAGTCTGTATAGCGCACACTAGATAAAAAAAAGCCTCTTATCGAAGAGGCTTTGATTTACTTGATTTTCTTTTCTTTATAGATCACGTGCTTGCGAGCAACCGGATCGTATTTTCTTAATTCCATTTTTTCCGGATGGTTACGGGGGTTTTTGGTTGTTGTATAAAAATGACCAGTACCCTCGGTAGATTCCATTCGAACTAAAATTGTAACAGCTGCCATGGATATTTCCCCTTATTAAATCTTTTCGCCTTTGGCTCTTAACATTTCCAGAACAGCGTTAATGCCGAGCTTGTCAACAATGCGCATACCTTTGGTGCTTAATCTCAATGTAACATATCGGCTTTGCTTGCCTGGCTCTTCTACCAGATAACGGTGTTTTTGAAGATTAGGCAGAAAACGTCTTCTGGTTTTGTTGTTGGCATGCGATACATTGTTGCCTGTAATAGGCCGCTTGCCAGTAACCTGACATACTCTTGACATGGTGTAACTCCACTGTGTTCATTCGATTAAAATAATCGGTTTATACTATTGGCATTCGCCTGGCGAATTAACCGGGGGTAATATACAAGAGCGCCTTTATAGCAAAAATTCACGCAAGTTGCAATTAATTACCAATATTTTCTAAAAAAAAGTCTGTGTCGTTAATTGATCACAAAGCCATTAATTATCGGTATAATCGGCATAAATTTCAACTATAGATGTGATTTAAATGCAACGCACAATAAAAAGTTTTGTACTACGGGCCGGACGGATCAGCAATCGCCAGCAACAGGGGCTTGATCTGTGGCTGAAAGATTATGAGCTTGCTGTTAATGGCGAGCCCTGGGATTTTAATCAGATATTTAACCGTTCTGCCGATACTGTCGTAGAAATCGGTTTTGGTATGGGGGCGTCATTACTGGCAATGGCGATCGCGCATCCTGAGTCGGATTTTATCGGGATAGAAGTCCATCGCTCAGGAGTTGGCGGTCTGGCGGCTGATTTGTATGAGCATAAGCTTCAGAATGTCCGGCTTGTCCAGCACGATGCTGTTGAAGTGTTCAAGCAGCAGATTCCTGATCATTCGCTGGCAGGAATCCAGATATTTTTCCCCGATCCCTGGCATAAAAAACGCCATAATAAACGCAGGCTGATACAGCCGGAGTTTGTGAGTATTCTCACTAAAAAATTGAAACCGGGCGGTTTTATTCACTGTGCGACTGATTGGCAGGATTATGCCGAGCATATGTTGGAAGTACTGTCAGCTGAACCATTACTTACGAATAGTCAGCAAAATGGCAGTTATGCGCCACGGCCAGAAACCAGACCAATCACCAAATTTGAGCAACGCGGCACCAAATTGGGGCATGGGGTATGGGATTTGATTTTCTATAAATCCTGACTTAACGCCGCGCTAATCAGGGATAGCTTGCCTTAACCGGCCAGAGGCCATAGAATCAACGTTTTGTTTGGCTTAATGCGGGAGAAACGAATGGGGTGGAATGAACCGGAAAAAGGCAAGGATCCATGGAATGGCAAAAACCAGCCTCCCGATCTGGATGAAGCGCTTAAGCGCTTGCAGCAAAAGCTTAAAAAAGCCTTGTTAGGCGGCGGCTCTGCTCCAGACGGTTCAAGTCAGGCTGCTGAAAGTAATGGCGGCGGTTTGCTGGCTGCTTTTGTTGCGCTGATTATTTTTATTTTATGGGCATTATCCGGGATTTTTATCGTCGATCCGGCCGAGCAGGCAGCTATTCTGCGTTTTGGCAAATACACTGAAACAGTGGGTCCTGGACCACATTGGATTCCCCGATTTATTGACTCCAAAATTTTAGTTAACGTTGATCGAGTTTCGGATTATTCCTACTCTGCTCAAATGCTGACCCAGGATGAAAATCTGGTTTCAGTGTCATTGGCGGTACAATACCGTATTGGCGATCTGGAAGCCTATCTGTTTAATGTTTCTGATCCACAGGAAAGCCTGCAACAGGCAACCTCCAGTGCGTTGCGGCAAGTCGTTGGAACCAAAACATTGAATGAAATTATTACCGAAGGCCGGGAAGCCTGGGGGATCAATGTTCAGGATACGCTGATTAAAATTTTAGACCAATATAAGACAGGCATTGTAATCGTAAACGTTTCGCCGCAGCCTGCACGTGCGCCTGAGAATGTACAGGATGCATTTGATGATGCTATCAAAGCGCAGGAAGATGAAAAACGCTTTAAGGAACAGGCTTATGCTTACCAGGCCAGAGTTGTGCCGATTGCGCAGGGTAATGCCAAGCGGATCATTGAGGAAGCTCAAGCCTATGCCAAACAAATTGTATTAAAAGCAAAAGGCGAAGTTGCTGAGTTTCTTGCGCTGTTGCCTGAGTATACCCAGGCGCCCGCGGTTACCGCCAAACGTATGTACCTGGATGCCATGCAGGATGTACTGTCTAAAAGCAGTAAAATTATTGTTGACGGCAAAGCGGGTAATTTGCTTTACCTGCCGCTGGATAAATTATCTTCTCCGATGCCTGCAGCGCCAGAACAGGCTGTACAGACGGCTCGAGCCGAACAGGCCGCTGGTGAAGGCGATAATCGCCTGTTTGATAACAGAGAGATTATCCGACAGACACTTCGTCAAGGGAGAATTGATTAATGAATGCAATTAAAACTGTATTGGGCGTTGTAGCGTTCTTTGTGATTATCGTGTTGCTGGCCAGTCTTTTTACTGTAACCCAAGGCCAGCACGGGATTTTACTGCGGCTTGGGCGTCTGGTTGATGATCCCAAAACCGGCAGTGCTAAAATACTGGCTCCGGGTTTACACGTTAAAACCCCTTTTATTGAATCAGTCCGGCTTTTTGATACCCGGATTCAAACGCTGGATATCAAATCATCCCGTATTGTTACCCGCGAGAAAAAAGACGTCATGGTTGATTACTATGTGAAATGGCGTATCAGTGATTTGGCGCGTTATTTTAAATCTACCGGGGGGAATCAGTTAAAAGCGGAAACGCTGCTTGAGCAACAGTTAAATACCTCATTACGGGCTGAATTCGGTAAGCGCACCATTCCCGATCTGGTTTCTGGCGGCCGCGATGATGTGATGGAGCTGCTGCGTAAAAAAACTGAGCAGCAGGCAGATGGTTTGGGAATCAAGGTAGTTGATGTCCGGGTCAAAGGGATTGAGCTGCCGGCAAATACCAGCAATGCAATCTATCAGCGTATGCGTGCTGATATGCAGAAAATTGCTAACCGCCATCGCGCTGATGGCAGCGCCGCTGCCGAAGCAATTCAGGCTGCTGCGGATGCGCAAGTGACAGTAGTACTGGCGGAAGCGCGCAGCAAAGGCCAGACCATTCGCGCAAGCGGACAGGCCGAAGCTGCGAGAACTTATGCAAATGCTTATAGCCAAAATCAGGAGTTCTTCGCCTTTTACCGCAGCCTGAAAGCATACGAAGGCAGCTTTAATAGCAAAAGCGATATCCTGGTTCTTGATCAAAGCAGTGCTTTTTTTGATTATTTTAAGCATTCTTTGGCAAAAAATGATGGTGCTGGCAAGAAAAACTGATTATAATAACCGTTTTTTTGTTGTTCTGGTTACAGGGTAAGAGTCTGTCATGGGTAAGAATGTTGTTGTTGTAGGAACACAGTGGGGCGATGAGGGCAAAGGCAAGATAGTTGATTTGCTCACCCATAATGTGCAAGCCGTAGTCCGTTATCAAGGTGGCCACAATGCTGGCCATACTCTCAAAATCAAGGGCGAAAAAACGGTATTGCGCCTCATTCCATCAGGGATGCTGCGTCCGCATGTGACATGCTACATTGGTAATGGCGTGGTACTGTCTCCAACGGCTCTGCTGACAGAGATAGCTGAGCTTGAAGCAAAGGGGATTGATGTGCGCGGCCGTTTGCGTATCAGCCAGGCGTGTCCGCTGATTCTGCCTAATCATGTTGCGCTTGATAAAGCCCGTGAATTGCAGAAAGGCAATGCCGCGATTGGCACAACAGGCAGAGGAATTGGCCCGGCTTATGAAGATAAAGTTGCACGCCGTGCGTTAAAAGTCAGTGATCTTTTTCACCCGGAACGCTTTGCGGCCAAACTTAAGGAATTGCTGCAATACCATAACTTCCTACTGAAAAACTATTATCAACAAGAAGAGATTGCATACCAGCCTTTACTGGATGAAGCGCTGGCCTGGGCTGAGCAGTTACGTGAGATGGTTTGCGATGTAACAGCCTGCCTGCATGAACACCGCGAGCAGGGTCATGCCATTCTGTTTGAAGGTGCGCAAGGCGTTTATCTTGATATCGATCATGGCAGCTACCCGTATGTGACTTCCTCAAATACTTGCGTTGGCAGCGTGGTCAATGGCGCTGGTTTTGGCCCTCGTTACCTCGATTACATTTTAGGGATTACCAAAGCGTACACAACCCGTGTTGGCGGCGGTCCTTTCCCGACTGAGCTTCATGATGATATTGGCAAGCGTATTGCTGAGCGCGGTAATGAGTTTGGCGCCGTTACTGGCCGGCCAAGACGTTGCGGCTGGTTTGACGCCGTGTTATTAAGACGTTCGATTGAGCTTAACAGTATTACTGGTCTTTGCTTAACCAAAATGGATGTCCTGGATGGCCTTGATACTATCCGAATCGCTGTTGCTTACCGCGACAGCGCAGGCAATTTGCTAACCCGTCCTCCACAGGCTGCTGAAGATTTTGAAGGTCTGGAGCCGGTTTATGAAGAAATGCCAGGTTGGAAAGAATCAACAGAAGATGTAACCAGCGTTGAACAGCTACCGGCTAATGCCATTGCTTACATGCGCCGTCTGGAGCAACTGTTAGGTGTGCCAATTGATATGCTGTCAACAGGTCCAGAACGCGATTCCACAATCATCTTCCGCGATCCGCTAGAAAATTAAGCGTAGGTTGGGAGATCCAACGTTGGCTTCAAAGACCACAAGCTAAATTAGCGTAGGTTGGGCTGTAAAGCCCAACACTCGATCTTATTAGGAGATCCAATGTTGGGTTTCACAGCCCAACCTACATAAAATTTTTAACTGTAACTCCAGGAAATAAAATGTTAAGGAAAACAAAGTTATTGAGCATAATCTCGTTACTAATCACAACCCCATCTTTCGCCGGGACATATCTTGGTGCCGGCATAGGCCCGGAGGGCGCACGTTTTACCCAGCGCGCCCACGTGGTCAGAACTGGTACTTTTGATGTCATTGATAAACAGCATTTTGCAGGCGTAGGCGTATTCGGCTCACTATTTGCCGGTTATGGCTGGCAGCATGAGCAATATTATCTGGCGGCAGAACTTAATGCCAATCTGAGTACTCTGGAATACAAACTCAAAAATATTGAATATGTGCACGGAACAGCTTCAGCGACCACGTTTTCTGTTAAAAGCAGTGAAGGGGTGAGTTTATTACCTGGTTATTTTCTTACCAAAAACTTTTTAGGTTATGCTCGAATTGGGTATAGCAACGGCCGGGTAAAAATCAATGAATCTGATCCGACTATCAAGAGTGCAAAAACCAACCGCGGCGGCGTTCGCTATGGTCTTGGTATCCGTTATAACTGGGTAGAGCGCTGGACGTTAATGATGGATTACAGCCAAATCAATTACCGGGGAATAAAAAGCCTTGTTTTCGAACCGATAGGCGGCGTTAGCAAGAGCGCTAAAATTTCTCCAGCTACCGGACAAGTCGCTTTCGGAGTACTCTACAGTTTTGATGATACAAAGCAGGTTAAACCGTAAAGCCCAACACTAGATTCCTATTTCGAGATCCAATATTGGGCTTCACAGCCCAACACTCAACTTTTATTCGAGAGCCAATGTTTGATTTCTCAGCCGAATCTACTTATATCCTTTCTCAAATTCAATAAACTTCAGTTCCAACTGCCGCTGTAATCTGGCTTTTTCGCTGTCTTTAACAAACTGCTGACAGTTATCGCTGCTTAAATCTTCACAGGCCGCAACTCGTGTCGCTTTACGTGGATTAGTCCATAAATTCTGGCCAGGTAAAAAACTGTAAGTAAGCGCATTACGGCTGATTTGTTTTAAGGTGGGGTAGTCCACATCATGTTCCATTACCGCTTCAACATACTGACTGGTTAAATCAGTCCGCAGCACGCCTTCGTCGTCCGTTGATAATACGACTGGCACTTGATGGGCAAGATAATATTTCAAGGGGCATTTCAAGCCTTTAACTTTGAGGATTTTTTGATTACTCACCAGATTAACTTCCACTGGTATAGGTTTGGCCGCCATATAGCTGGTTAATTGTTCGGCATTATTTTCATAAGCAATGTCAACGCCATGACCAATACGGTCGGCATGGCCGGTGGTTATTGCATCCTGAATATGGAAACGCAAATTTTCCGGCATTACGTCGCCCATTGCTAGTTCGCCAGCATGCAAGGCGATGCGGACATTGGGATAAAGCTTGTGCATATAACCAAAAATTTTCATTTGCTCATGATAGTCGCGTAATGAAATAATACCATCTTCCGCCTGAACAAGATTCACGCCCACAATAGCTGGTGAGCGCTCTGCGGCTTCAAACGCATGCAAAGCTTGCGGAAAGACTTTTTCCAGCGGCTGTTCGCGTAAAACATGATACTGAAAACGCACGCTTAACTGGCAGACAGGTTGCCCGGGGTTTTTATCGCAACCAAGATAACGCAGGGTATCGGGCAATAATGCTTCGCTTTTTGCAACCGTATTGTCAATTTCAGCCATAAATTTCGGATCAGCCAGAAGTTGCTTTCTTAATGCGTCATAATCGGAAACATTGACTGGTTCAGTGGCTATTGCCGTTGATTTGGCATTATCCGGCATTACCATAATTTCCATATAAACTTCATTCTGATTGGCTGCCCGAGTCATAATTTCAGCCAATAACGGCACATGGTTATCTGCAACCACATACATAAATTTATAGAATGTTGCGAAAAAATGATCATGACCAGATTCTTTCCCGGGGATAAAATCCTTCATCGACCAGGCTTTGATTGTTTTTGCATATAACTCTGGCTGTTTGGTTAAATCGCTTGATTTGATTCCGGTGCAATCATGAGTTGGGCGCGTCATGGCCAAGGATTGCTTATTCAGACAATAATCCTCTTTGGCGGCAACCGAAAGCATGGTTTCCGGATAAGCGCCTCCCGCCAAGTGGTAATGTAATTCGCCGCCTTTAGGCATGTCCTTTAAAAAGGCATAAAGGGCATTAAGTTCAGATTTGACTTTGGCAAATTCAGTCAATACATCAGCATGACAAGGCATTTGTGTACCTGCCAGAAAAAGGCATAGACCCAGGTTAAATTTTCGCATCAGAATTATATGAGAGAAATGAAGCAATTATTATGCATAGCTAATTAAAAAAAGCAACTTATTATCAATTAATTAAGCGTTTAAAATGATCTAAAAGATAAAAAAATAATCAATTATGCGCCATAAACCACTGAAAAACGATTATACTAATAGTAAGAAATTGGAATGGAGAAAGAGAATGGCGATCGATAGTTCATTGGCTAATCATATGCTGATAGCCATGCCGTCGCTGACTGATCCAAATTTTGCACGCACGGTTATTTATGTCTGTGAACACCATGTGCAGGGTACTGTGGGCTTAATCATTAACAGGCCGATGGAATTTCCATTGGGTCTGGTTTTTGATCAAATGAATATTGTACCTAATCAAAGCGAAATTAAACTAAGGCCATTGTTGTTTGGCGGACCAGTTCAGCCAGAGCGTGGATTTGTAATTCATCGTCCCTATGGCGGATGGCGTTCAAGCCTGGCGCTTGACGAAAATGTCACAGTGACTACTTCAAATGATATTATCCGGGCAATTGCAGAAGACAATGGCCCAAAAGATGTGCTGGTTACTTTAGGGTATTCTGGTTGGACTGGTGATCAACTGGAACAGGAAGTGATGAATAATACTTGGCTAGTCTGCCCGTTTCGTCCGGAAATCATGTATGATGTGCCTTTTGAAAAGCGCTGGCAGTATGCGGGTTCTATTATTGGCGTAGATATGACTCGCTTAAGCTCTGCTGCTGGCCATGCCTAGTGAACATGGCGGGTCAACCGGCCCAACCTGCATGTCACGGTAATTTATACGTGGAGTGGTTCATGCCGAAAGGTGTATTTCTTGGTTTTGATTTTGGTTATAAGCGCATTGGGGTAGCAGTAGGACAGGCAATCACTTGCAATGCAAGCCCGTTAATCACGCTCGATGCAGTCCAGGGCGTTCCTGACTGGTCCCAGATCCTGCAATTAATCAGGCAATGGCAGCCGGAAGCGTTAATTGTCGGATTGCCAACCTGTATTAACGATAGTGAACTTTATACTACTGAAGCGGCAAAACAATTTGCCGGACAACTGGAGCAACGTTATTCATTGCCAGTTCATTTAGTCGATGAGCGGCTTTCAACGGTCGAGGCGCGTGCTATCTTGTTTGAGCGCGGCGGTTATCGTAAAATTAAAAACACCCCAATTGATAGTATTGCTGCCTGCATTATTCTTGAACAATGGCTGCAATATCCACAGTAGTTACAGCATAATGAATCATTTAATCGAAATCAGCCAATTAAGTCTTGCCCAGACTGAGCAATTGTTAGAGCGGGCGTTTTACTTCAAACACAACAAAGTAATTACAGGCTTGACTGACCATTGTATGGCGACGCTGTTTTATGAAGACAGTACCCGGACTCGAGTCAGTTTTGAGTTGGCAGCAAAAAGGCTGGCCATGCCGGTTATTAACATCGATTTGGCCAATTCATCGGAAAATAAAGGTGAAACGATAGAGGATACTCTGGCCACTCTGGCGGCAATGGGAATTGATTTATTCGTGATTCGCCATCGCCAGGATGGTATCCAGCAGCATTTGGTTCCTTCTGTCGGTGAGAATGGGCATATTATTAACGCGGGTGATGGCAAGCATGCCCATCCTAGCCAGGCTTTGCTTGATTTAATGACCATCCTGGAAAATAAGCCTGATTTACCCCGCCTCAAAATTGCGATTGTTGGTGATTTGCGGCATTCCAGGGTAGCCAATTCGCTGCAATGCCTGTTCAAACTGGTTGGCGTGAAAGAGTTGATGCTGGTAGCGCCCGAGATATGGCAGCCAGAAGTTGTTCATTATGGAACAGTAACCAACTCGTTGCAGCAAGGCCTTGCTGATGCTGACGTCGTGATTACCCTGAGGGTGCAGCGCGAGCGTTTGGTTGAGGGGGAGCACCTTGATTGGCAGGAATATCGCTCAAATTACGCGCTTACGGCAAGTTCTCTGGCTTACGCAAAGCCGGATGCGATTGTGATGCACCCAGGACCGATAAATCGCGGGGTTGAAATTGATAGTGATGTGGCTGATGGGAAGGCATCACGCATTCTGCAGCAGGTTAATAATGGCGTGTTTATGCGGATGGCGATTATTGAGGCGCTTTCTACATAATGTTTGTTGGGTCAAACGACCCAACCTACTTTGGCATCTGTAAAGTCTGCTTAAATGACAACGCCTGTTGTAAAGCCCGCAGCGGCACAATTTTTTCTCCCTGCATATCAGCAATAGTCCGAGCCACTTTCAGCAAACGATGATAAGCACGCGCTGATAATTTAAGCTTGCTCATGGCCTGATGTAAAAAATCCTGTTCTTTATCGCCCAACTCACAAACCTGCTCACATTCTTTGGGACCCAGGGTTGAATTCAGGCAATCCTGCCGAGCAAGCTGCAATTGGCGATGCTCTGCAATGACTAACCGTAGCTTGCCGCTTTCCCGTCCGGTAGAATAATTCGGTTTAATCAGCTCCTCCTGTGGCAGGGCCTGTACCTGAATGTGCATGTCGATTCTGTCCAAAAGCGGGGCGGATAATTTGGCGAGATAGCGGCTGATACGATCGGGTGTACACAGACAATTGGCATTGGGATTTCCCCATTGACCGCACGGGCATGGATTCATGGCGGCTAATAACTGAAACCGTGCCGGAAACTCGGTTTGCGAGGCTGCGCGGGAAATGCAGATATTGCCTGATTCCAGTGGTTCGCGCAGTGTCTCTAGCACATGCTTGCTGAATTCCGGAAGTTCATCAAGAAATAATACGCCATTATGCGCCAGTGAGATTTCGCCGGGTTTAGGGGGATTACCTCCACCGACCAACGCAATTGGCGAGGCCGTATGGTGGGGCGCACGAAAGGGCGGCGTGCGCCATTCCTGATAATCCGGCCGTCGTCCTCGTATCGAGTTGATCGCTGCACATTCTAACGCTTCTGTTTCAGATAACTCAGGCAATAACGTACTAAACCGTTTGGCCAGCATGGTTTTCCCGCTGCCTGGCGGGCCGCTTAGCAGAATGCTGTGCCCACCGGTAGCTGCGATAAGCATTGCCTGCTTGGCATGCTGTTGGCCTTTGATATCCGACCAGTCAATTTTAGCATCAGTACTGCTCAGTACAGGCCTTGGCGGCAGTACTTGTA
This sequence comes from Legionella dresdenensis, assembly GCF_042649825.1. Classification (NCBI taxonomy): domain Bacteria; kingdom Pseudomonadati; phylum Pseudomonadota; class Gammaproteobacteria; order Legionellales; family Legionellaceae; genus Legionella; species Legionella dresdenensis. The sequence goes on from NZ_JBHSAB010000012.1 coordinate 28,577, forward strand.
GCGGCGTGCCGTTACTCAAGTAATTACATACCTCGATCAGACTGCGTGCACTCAGGACAGTGGTATGGCCGGTAATGGCTGCTTCTTCGGCATTGGCTTCGGCGATAATTAATTTCCGCTCGTCACGATGGGCTGCCAAAACAGCTGGGATGATGGCGTTAATGCCGCGTAGTTCGCCGCTAAGCGCCAGTTCACCAATAAATTCATGGTCAGTCAGTTTGTCGGGGCAAATCTGGCCTGAGGCCGCCAGAATGCCAATGGCAATTGGTAAATCAAACCCGCTGCCGGTTTTGGGTAAATCAGCAGGAGCGAGATTAACGGTGATCCTACGGCAGGGAAATTCAAAATTACTGTTGGCAATGGCGCTTCGTACTCTGTCTTTACTCTCTTTGATAGCGGTTTCAGCGAGGCCGACTATGGCAAAGCTGGGCAGGCCGTTAGCCAAATGGACTTCAACGGAGACTGGTTGGGCATGAATACCCAATATGCTCCGCGTCTTACTAAGCGCGAGGTTCATTATCTTTCCTTGGGTTGGTCTTGTTATTATTATTTATTCAGGAAAATTAATTAATTTTCTTTATGTTCTTCGTTTGCTGCTCTGGTTTGTAATAAGGCATCAACTTGAGTCTGTAAACTTTCAAGCTTTTCGCGGGTTCTTGCCAATACTTTGGTTTGGATGTCAAATTCCTCACGGGTGATCAAATCAAGACGTGCGAATGCTGTTTGCAGTACTTCACGAAATTTTTGTTGAATATCTTTTTCAAAACTTTGTAAACTTGACGGCAAGGCGGCAAAGAGTTTTTTTGCTATATCATCAAACTGTTTTGGATCAAACATAGTGGTATATTCCTGTATTGTGTTAGCCACAGTCTAGCAAAATTTACTGCTTCTCGTCATGTACTTCAACCCGGGAATTTAAAAATATGAAAATGCTGACCGCAATTATAAAACCATTCAAACTGGACGATGTTCATGAAGCGCTGATGGAGATAGGCGCTCCAGGCATTACCATTTCTGAAACCCGGGGCTTTGGCCGCCAGAAAGGCCATACCGAATTGTATCGTGGGGCGGAATATGTGGTGGATTTTCTCCCCAAGATTAAAATTGAACTGGCTTTGCCGGATGACATGGTCGAAACCGCCATTGATGCCATTTGTAAAGCGGCTTATACCGGTAAAATCGGCGATGGCAAAATCTTTGTGTATGACCTGGAGCAGGTTGTCCGAGTGCGTACGGGCGAAGTAGGCGAAGACGCCATAGGTTAGCTACTGCAACACCTCTCGCCTGCAATTTCAGCGCGGGTAAGCCCTTTCGTTTAAAGGCTTTTTGCAAACACGCATGAAGTCATCCTGACGCTCCCAGATGCCATCCCTGGCATCTGAGGGTTTGCAAAAAGCCTTTAAACGAAAGGACTTACTGCAAAGATTGGAAATTAGTCTTAAAAACCTGTAGAGAAGAAAGCAATCGGCACATAAGCACTACGAAGCATATTAGTTGCTTAAGGCATTAATAAACTGCCATTCCTCCTCACTTACCGGTAAAACCGATAACCGATTGCCTTTGCGCAATAGGGGCATCTTTTCAAGTTCCGGATACTGTTTTAGCTGATCCAGTGGGATTATCTGATGAAATTTTTTCTTAAAACGCACATCAACCATAAACCAGCGTGGATTTTCCGGTGTGCTTTTAGGATCTGGGTGCTCGCTTTCGGGATCAAAGGCGGTGTAATCCGGATACGCGGTACTCGCTACTTCGGCAAGCCCTGCGATGCCTGGCGGATTGCAATTGGAATGGTAAAAAAACACTTGGTCGCCTGGCTTCATATCATTACGCATAAAATTGCGTGCCTGATAATTTCTGACGCCATCCCAGGGCGAGGTCTGATTCGGCGAGTTTTTAAGATCATCTATGCTGAAACAGGATGGTTCAGATTTCATTAACCAATACTTAGTCATTATCACTCCAGTAAACAGTTTTTTCGGTCACGATCAGAGTCAGGGGAATATCCCAGCTTTCAGCCTGCAAGTAATCCTGACGCTGAAATTCATACGCAACCCCTATTAGCAAAGGCGGTCTTTCGCTGGCTAGCGTACGGTCGTAATAACCGCCGCCCATTCCCAGACGTGTACCATATTCATCAAACGCAACCAGCGGCAGAAAAATAATATCAAGCTTACCTGGTGAAACAGCCTGGCTGTCATCTACATCCGGTTCTGGAATCTGATAGTGGTTTTCTTTAAAAGCTGTGGTCGGAGCTGCTGGTAGAAAACGGAGGGTTTGGTCGGCATTAACCGCAGGAAAATAGCAGTTTTTTCCTTGTTTAGCAGCAGTTTGCCATAAATCAGACAAATCAATTTCCCCACGGCAGGCGCTATAAAGCGCAATATGTCTGGCATAGCGATAAGGCTCAAGTGAAGCTATCCGGGCGCAAATACGCCTGGATGCGTTATGCTGGTACTGTAAAGTCAGTTTCTCGCGCACAGCACGAATCGATTGGCGTAATGCTGTTTTGAATGGGTCTGTCATAGCGGTACAGGTTATTATTTTAACTGATTATCAGATGGATACATGAAATTGGCAAGTGTAAGCCTGAAGCCGCAAAACCTGACTGTGCCCTAAAAAAAATTACAAATGATCTAGCCATTGCATAAAAAATAAGGTATATACCCTCCTTCTGCGAAGAAGCAATTTTAGACCTTTATTCTTTGATGGATGCAATCTCCATTATTTTGTTCGTTAAACTGATGAGAGAGTATAATGAGTGATTTGTTTGATGAAGACGACGATTTGGTTGAAGAATCCTTTGAGGATGAAAATGACGTTGAATTAGACAAGGAAGAAAGTAGTTTAATGGATGCGCGCCGACGCCTGGAGCAGATGCTGGAAGAGAAACGCCTGCGTGATGAGCTCGATGATTTTGTAGATTACTAATTTGTCTATTAAGGTTATCTACCAAAATGACAACCAGCTGACCCTGGCAGGAACAGATCGTATTTTCCTTGGAGAAGGGCTTTTTGAAACCATACGTGTCAGCTCTGGGCAACCGGTTTGTGCTGAATTGCATTGGCAGCGCATGAAAGTGGCAGCACATAAATTGTCTATCAGCTTTGAATGCTCCCGTGAGCAATGGCATGCCAGCCTGCTTCAGGCTGGTAAGCTGGCTAATCTGCGCGATGGCGGCATTAAAGTGGTTCTGTGTCCTGGCGAAGCTGAGCGCGGCCTGGCTTCGGTTGGCCAGAATCCAGGCTTGATTATCCAGGCATTCCAATATTCGATAGAGCGTTCGCCTCTTAAATTGATTATTGCCCCTTGGCGGCGCGACAGTAATAATCCCGTTTATTCAGTAAAATCAATTAATTACCTCGAGGCAATTACCGCCTGCCGTCAGGCGCGTGCAGCCGGTAGTGATGATGCCCTGTTTTTAAATTTCAACAATGAGATACTGGAAACCACTGTTGCGAATTTATTTCTAATTAAAAACAATCAATTAGTTACGCCAGCAATTTCAAATGGTATTTTAGCCGGTATAACTCGCCAGCGTATTCTGGAATTAGCCAGAAAAAACGGAATCGAATGTGTTGAAAGAGCGATTCCGATTAATGAGCTATATCAAGCTGACTCCCTCTTTACCTCTAATGCCTTGCAGGGTGTCCGTCCGGTTCGGAGTGTGGAGAATGTTAATTTTGATAGCAGCCATTTGTTGATTAACCGGCTAAATGACTGGTTAGGATTCTAGGGCATGTTTTTAACGTTTTTCTGGAAGCGAAAAAAGCAGGAAAATGAGGCTGAATTTTTGGTCGATTGAGGCGAATAGCCGGCTCTATTTAACGAAATCGAGCATAAATTCAGACCATTTTATTGCTTTTGGAGCCCAGAAATAACTTTAAAAACACGCCCTGGTCTTCATCAAAGGAGTGTTGGGCTGTGAAGCCCAACACTCTTTCACTACATTGCAAAATCGTAACTCCCCACGTCATCCCGAGCGCAGCGAGGGATCTCCCTGCAGTGGCACATACTAAAACATTGAAAAAAACACTTGAAAAATTATGCGGTTATGATCAAATAGCGGGATGAAAGACTACGAACAAATTATCACAACGCTTTTGGCAAGGATTGCTGAACTGGAAAAGCTCGTACAACAGCAAGCTGGACGAATAGTCGTGGCTAGTGAGCGAGAAAAGTAAATCAAAGGCTGGTCACGAAAAAAGAAGCAGGATCTGATTAATTCATTAAATCCTGAGTGGGACGATTTATATCCCGTTATGTTATAGATTGTGCCACTGCAGGGAGATCCCTCGCTGCGCTCGGGATGACGTGGGGAGTTACGCAAAATCTTGATTACGCTGCATTGCCTCTGGGCTATGTTGAATGGTTCCGGCATCTTCCGCCATCAAGCTATAACGTGATCTGCCTGGACTTGGCTCTGCTGCTGTTACTTGCTTTGAAAGTGCAAATTCAATCAGACTGCGGAAAATAGCTGATAAGGTATGGGTTAAATAGTGTTCATGCAGCTCCATATTCAATATGCTTTGCAGCTCCAACAAATCCTTCGAGGCCAGTTTTGGTAATGATAAGCATTGGCGAAAATCTGTTAATGCACAGCTAATGGCTTGATTTTCAGCTGCTGCATCCAGAGATTGAAATGCGTTTTTTGCTAAATCGATATTAGCTTTGATATTAGCAATCAATATGGCAGCGGTTGAGGTTTCCTCTGGTTTGGTCTGGGGTATGTCCTTTTCATCATCATAAAATTTCAGTTCTACCAGAATATGGTTTAATTTTTTCATAACCGCAGAGGGTAAAATTTTAGCCAGACGACTGACAAGCCAATATTGCTGATCCCGGGAGAAATGATCCACGATACTTCGGATGCCGCGTGCGACCCGATAAAGCATCTCGGGGTTACGATAAGCAGAATAATTTAGTGAAAGTTCCATATAAAACTGTTCAACCTGGCGCATTTCTACAGGAATGTTGGATGAGTAACTGGTGGTTGACATCAGCTTGACCTGGTTAGACAACTCCATACTTTTTTGATTTTCTCCCATAAGAAAATATTGGCCTTTCCGCTCCAGAATATTCTCCGAAATGAATTGGACAAGCTGATTAGCCAGGCCATTATCCTGCCATAATAACATTTCCTTACCGGATGGTCCGGTACCGGTCTTTTGGAATGCGTTGTTTTGCCAGGAAAAATAATCGGTGAATAATCTCTCACAGAGTTTTCGGGCAAATAACACCAGTAGAGGATTATCCTGGCTTTTAAAACGGTGCTTTTGATACAGTTTTTTTAATAGCTCCATGTAGTTGTCTTCGGTGCCTGAAGAGCTTAAAATTTCTTTGGATTGACTTCTTGCATGCTCGTCTGCACTTTCTTCATTGAATAGCTGTTCTTTAATGTGATGAATAATATGCTTACAGAATGGATTATCTAACGGTATATCAGTAGTGTTATTGGCAACCAATGCATTCAGAAAGCCAATGAAACCTTGTTGCTGGTTATGTCTGTTACCTGCTTTGTGATTTGCAGGCACTTCAGGGCGATGGACGCTTAATAGCAGGAGCAGGCTGATATTATTATGAATGCGTTGGTGGATTGTTGGTTGCTTATCGATAAATGTTTTCATCAGTTCATCGCTGATTTTATCAATAATTAAATACTGATTCAGTTTCGGGATGTCATGATGCAAATGGCGTTCATAATAATTGAAAAAATAATGTAATGAATGGATAGGGTACTGTTTAAATACTTCATCAAGCAGGCATTTATATGCTTTGGGATCAAGTGCAGGCGTGACATTATGATCTGGTTTTGCATATTTTTTCAGCAAGGTAATGCGTTCAAGTAATAAATCAATTTCCTTACGGTCAGCGGTATATTTTGATAAGCGGGTCTTGATATCACTAACTATTTCATCAACAGATGCATGTTGAAACTGACTGTCTGTAAGTGATATCTGATTATTTTCAATAGTGTTTAATGTTTCCAGATTAATCGATTTAATGTAAATTTGGGGTTCTTCTGTTAATGCTTCCCGTAAACGGGAACCAGTACCGGAACGTTTTATAAGGCCAAAGCTTAAAGAGGCAACAATATCCCAGAACAGGTCAAAGCTTGCGGTCCAGAACAAGCCTTGATCATGATGATCAGACAATAAAGTGTCCCGCAACTGATTAAAGTTTCTAAGACGGGCAATTGGATTACCGCCCTCTTGCAGAGTAGATAGGAGTTTTTGTTTTAAATCTTTTCTATCTGTTTTAATTTGCGATAATTTGGCTATCCAGGCTGCGATTATTGTTTCTTCACGGTTAGTCAGGGGCATATAGCACCATAATTCAGCAGTTTTTTTAATGATATCGCAGGTAATTCAGAAAAAATGTTAAGTTTTTGTAAGATTTTGCATCAATTATGTTGCGGTGCAGAGAGCAGTAGTAATGAAAAATCAAAAACTGTTTGACAAGGTGTCGTAATTACTAATACAGTATTTTTAAGTAGGCAGGGCCTAAACAAAGAGAAATTTCTTTGTACAGGACAAATATTGTATTAATGTAGGTTGGGTCGTTTTGACCCAACAAGATTTTTTATCAAGCACTCCAAATCTGAAAAGTGATTGGAGATTAATAATGTTGGGTCGAAACGACCCAACCTACAGAAATTGTCCTGTGCAAAGGAAGAAATCTCTTTGTGCCGGACAAAAAATGGAAGCAGTGAGTTTTTTTAAGGAATAACTCGCTGAAACATAACGTTTT
>NZ_JBHSAB010000013.1:0-436 GCF_042649825.1 Legionella dresdenensis
CGACGGTGGGATTGACGTTATAACCGGGGTTCGGAGTTACGGTAAATTGTTGCGTTGCGCCCGGCGTCACTGATTGCGGCGTGTTCGGGTTAATGGTCAGGTTAGCATCGCCGCTTGGGGTGACGACAGGCTCCAAAGAGCTAAAGGTTACCGAACAATCGCTGGTTACTGCACCGGTGGTATACACCGCGCCGGCCCATGAACCGGCAGGGCATGTTCCCCCGACAGCCGGGTTGACGGTATAACCGGGATCCGGAGTGACGGTAAATTGCTGGGTTGCCCCATAATTAATCGTTTGCGGCGTATTCGGGTTAATCGTCAGGTTGGCATCACCGCTTGGCGTGACCGTCGGCATCTGGAGTGAACTAAAGACGACGGTACAATCCCCGATAATGGCACCGGTAGTATACACCGCGCCTGCCCATGAACCCGCGGG
>NZ_JBHSAB010000013.1:459-1036 GCF_042649825.1 Legionella dresdenensis
GATTGCGGCGTATTGGGGTTAATCGTCAGGTTGGCATCGCCGCTTGGGGTGACGACAGGTTCCAGAGAGCTAAATGTTACCGAACAATCGCTGGTCACTGCACCGGTGGTATACACTGCGCCGGCCCATGAACCGGCCGGACACGTTCCGCCGACGGTCGGATTGACGGTATAACCGGGATCCGGAGTGACGGTAAATTGCTGGGTTGCCCCATAATTAATCGTTTGCGGCGTATTGGGGTTAATGGTCAGATTGGCATCGCCGCTCGGGGTTACCGTCGGCATCTGGAGCGAACTAAAGACGACGGTACAATCCCCGTTAATTGCGCCGGTAGTATACACCGAGCCGGCCCATGAACCGGCAGGGCACGTTCCGCCGACGGTGGGATTGACGTTATAACCGGGGTTCGGGGTGACGGTAAATTGCTGGGTTGCGCCCGGCGTCACTGATTGCGGCGTATTCGGGTTAATGGTCAGGTTGGCATCGCCGCTCGGCGTAACGACAGGCTCCAGAGAGCTAAATGTTACCGAACAATCGCTGGTCACTGCACCGGTGGTATAAACCGCGCCTGCCCAGG
>NZ_JBHSAB010000014.1:0-173611 GCF_042649825.1 Legionella dresdenensis
CAAAGAGCCAAATCAATGGTTAATAATCAAGCAGCTTAAGGCAGCGCCATTGGGCTGTAAAGCCCAACACTCTATTTTTCTACCTCAATAAACCTTGATTACGCTACGCTGCATCAAGGCTACGAATTGTTTCTCAACAACAAACTGTTTAAATAAAAACCCAATAGTGCTATAATAAACCCAAGCAATCCAAACCTTCTAAACCCAGGGCTGTTATGAAACTACAAAATCTTAATTCAATTAATATGTTGGATTACTATATTGATGAACAATCCAAACAAAAAATACAGCATTTATTTAAATCTGTTTGCCCCAAAAAAATAATGTTATATTCGGCTCTTATTGTGGATAGGAGTAAAAACAGAAAAGGTGAGGACACAAAAGAAATTTCATTACGAATAATTAATGCGTATATAAAAAAACAGGGTGGAATAAACGTAATCGTTCCTTCGATTCCATGTAGAAAAGATATCAAGACGGATACACTGAGTGTCACCGAAGGCAATGATAGCTATTATAACTTGCTGAGAAATGTTACCAAACATTGGTACCCTAAACTAAATATTCGCTGTAAATCAGTGACAATAAGTGAACAGGAAAGAATTGCAGGTGTTCAGGAGCTTGCAAAAATTGAGGATAAGGATAGCTGGTTGCTCTCTGATATGCCTGAGTTTGTGTTTAGACCTCGCACAACACTTCCCAAAGGTTCTATTAATTTGGACAAACCACCGGTGCAAGTGAGTCGCACAACCCCACCCATCAGTACAAACTCAAGTACGAGTCCGTCGCCTGTATCCACGCCATCCTCTCAAACTGCCAAAAGAAAAGATCTTGAAAGCGAACCCGCTGGCCCAGTATGGAAAATAACCAGAACAACAGCGCCTTCGTGTCCTGCTAGTACCGAAATGCAACCGATGCAAGTCACACCGGGGAATAGGAGCCTCTCGACGAATCAATACCAGAGCGCTTCGCAGGACCGAGATGCGTTGATGCTCACGCAGACAACAATTTTTGCTCATAATTTGATAGAATACCAATCAGTTATTAGAGATCGCGAACGCGCATTGGCTCAAAAAGAAGCTGAGCTACAAAGACAATCACAAACACTCAATCAGCTCCTGCAGCAACTTACTCAACAGCAGGAAACTCTGGCTCAAACGCTTGCAAACCAAACGACAAAAGAACAGGAATTAAGTCGAAAAGAAGCTGAACTGGAACAGGTAAATCAGCAGCTTATTCTAAATCTGTCAGAAGTAGTTAAAATACAAGCGGATCAAAAAGAAAAAGAACAGAAACTAAGTCAAAAAGAAGCTGAATTAAAACAGGAAAATCAACGGCTTATTCAACTCCTGAAAGAAGTAGTTAAAACACAAGCGGATCAAAAAGCAAAAGAACAGGAATTAAGTCAAAAAGAAGCTCTTCTGGAACAACGTCAAAAAGCAATAGAAGAGAAAAAATCGCCTCATAGTCCGCGTATGTTTAAAGCCCCGGTGCTTGACGCAGAGGATGAAGAGTCTGCTCATAAACTAATCGAATTTACAAGTGTTTCGCCTTAAGTAGGTTGGGTCGTTGACCCAACAATACGCTCCCTCAAGTCAAGACCAATTCACAATTTAAAATCGGTAATGCCAGGTCAAACAACCCCAACTTTAAGGGCCATTTCGAGTTTGGCAATGACCTCATCAACCGGCACCAGTTTCATTGTATCAGGGCCGTGAGCGTGCGTGCCCCACACGTTTGTTGTTTCAGTTTTGTTTAACACGGTTTCTACTGCCTGGGGATAATAATCTACAGCCAGGTGTCGATAAAGATATGGACCTGAGACATTTGCACTGGTTACTGCATGCAACGCGACAACCGGAGTGCCGACTGCGGTTGCCATATGAGAGGGACCTGTATCCGGGCAGAGCATCACGGATGCTTCACTGATTAAGGCTAATAATTGCTTTGGTTTGGTTTTGCCAACCAAATCCTTACAACTGACCTGGGAAAGAATGGCATTTGCCAATTCCCGATCGTAATCACCAGGACCGCCAGTTAATACCACATCCATGCCTAATTTTGTCTGGGCATGCTGAATAACTTCGACATAGCGCTCTACTGGCCAGCTACGCTCTGGCTTACTGGCTGCCGGATTAACCAGCAATACAGCATTTTTTTCATCGAGATGGCTGCGAGCCCAGTTGCGATCGGTTTCAGAAACAGGAAGATTCCATTGAATCTGTTTATTTTCAATTCCGAGCTTATCGGCAAACCGTAAAAACCCATCCAGAGTATGATCATTACCTGGCTCAATCGTTTCTTTGACAAACCAGCCATGGCCATCTTTAGCCCGTAGCCGATCATAACCAATTTTGCGCCTGGCGCGGATAAGAGGATAAAGCAGATTGGCTCTGAAACTTGCCTGGGGAGCCAGTAAAACATCATAGTGTCGACCAGCCATTTGTTTTTTAAAACGCCAGTAATCTGCCAGGGAGTCCGGTTTATTGATTACAATAAATTCAACGCCATCCATCCCTTCGACCAAATCATAGGCCGGCCGCGAAATCACCCAGCTAATCGCCGCTTCTGGAAAGCTTGCCTGCAAAGTGCGGATCAGAGGAACAAGCATCAGCACATCGCCCAGGGCTGATAGACGAACAACACAAATCGATTTAATCATTTTTTTTCAAAATATAACGTGCGCCGCAATAAGGACAAACTTCGGTATCAGTTTTCCCAAGCGGCAGGTATACTTTGGGATGGGCATTCCACAATGCCATCTCGTCAGTCGGACAACATAATGGTAAATCCTGTGGCTGAACGATATAAACTTTTTCAGCACAGGCAAGTTGTTTCTCACTTTTACTCATGGATAAACCTTTACTGTTAAAACTGTCCGCTATTATCGATCATTTTCGCAATAATCGCCACGATTTCACGCGGGTTTTGCATCTGATCGCAGGCAATATAATGAACATCGGTCCAATGGCGCAACCAGGTTAGCTGTCGTTTTGCCAATTGCCGGGTCGCCGCTATTCCTTTTTCCATAAACGTTGCGTGATCATAATCGCCATGCAGGTATTCTATAGCCTGACGGTAGCCCACACAGCGCATGGAGGGATAATCTGACGTCAACTGCCATTTGGCAAGCAAATGCTCCACTTCAGCCACAAAACCCTGCTTAATCATTTGCTGAAACCGAATCGCAATTCGCTGGTGCAACCAGGAACGTTGTTCAGGAAACAGGGCAAAATTAATAAATTTCATTGGGTTGTTTTTTTTCTGCTCCGCCAAATAGGCGCTTAATGGCTTTTCAGTCAGGTAGTAGACTTCCAGCGCACGTTGAATGCGCTGGCTATCATTGGCATGAATGCGAGCGGCAGAAATCGGATCCAGCTTTTGTAACTCGGCATGCAGCTGCAAAAGTCCCTGACGCTCGATTTTTTCGGCCAGTTGCCGGCGTAATTGTTCATCAGCCTCCGGCAGTTGCGACAAGCCCTGCTGTAGCGCATTAAAATACATCATCGTTCCGCCAACCAGCAGCGGGATTTTACCGCGCTGCTCAATTGACTGGCAAAGCGCCTGCGTATCCTTGCAAAACTGCGCTGCTGAATAGGTTGCAGGCGGATCAAGAATATCGAGCAAATGGTGGGGCGCCCTGGCTAACTCCTCTTCACTGGGCTTGGCGGTTCCAATATCCATTTCACGATAAATCATTGCGGAATCGACGCTGATAATTTCAAATGGGAAATGCTCGACCAGGCTGCAGGCAAGATCAGTTTTTCCAGCGGCAGTAGGTCCCAGGAGACAAAAAACGGGTTTAGGCATTAAAAACTTCCATACAGGCTTGTAAATTCAATGGTTTCATTAAGGACGGCAATCGGCCTGAACTCTGCAGATAAGCAAGCGCTTCCTGTTTTTCAGCTGCCGTCAGATTGCTGCTCACACTATATTGCACCAGTAAAAGGAGCACATCGTCAATGGCAGGCGTTGGTATTGTATAACAGGCAGCAAAAAAATCAGCTAACGCCAGGTTGGGCGTACATGCGGGCAAGGTTATAATTTTCAGGGCATGGCCATTCAGGGTGGTATCAATGCCGATATTTTGCCATACACATTGCCATTTTGCATAATTCACAGCAATATGCTCCGGCAATTCAAACTGCAATGGAACTAACAATGGCCGCCTGGTGAATGGGATAGCCGTCGCTTCAAGCATTTCCTGCAATAAGTGTTTTTTCACCGCCGGTACGTCAACCAGATATGGCTGTTGCTCGAGAAAAACCAGGGCAAAACGTTCATTCAATATCCGCCAGTCAACGTATTCATTATTGCTCGCAATCGGCATGGTATATTGGACCGCTGATTTTGGCATTACAGCAGGCCGTGGCTCCCGGATTTCATAATGTCTTTCAGCAACCGGCTGATATTCAGGTACTTTGTCGCCGCCAGCAATAACAGCACGGAGCCGCGAACAGATAAAATCATGGATAAGCCTTGGCTGCTGGAATCTTACTTCATGTTTGGTGGGGTGCACGTTAACATCCACTTCGCCCGGATTGATCGTTAAATACAGCAGGCAAGCCGGATGCCGCCCCGGATAAAGCAAATCTTCGTACGCCTGTTTAATCGCATGGTTAATCAATTTGTCTTTTACCATCCGGCCATTGATATACACCCACAGCTTGTCGTTCTGACTACGTTGATAATCAATATTGCTGATCCAGCCTTCAAGCCTCATACCAGCATGTTCGCTATCAATTGTATGTGATTGCTCCATAAACGGCTTTCCCAGGATACGGGTAATTCTGAGTATTCGCGATGCGTCATCAAGCGCCGCCGGCAAATGCAATTGCCGCTTGCCGTTATGGGATAATTCTATCGCGATCCGGGACGCACTCAGCGCGAAACGCTTGACGACATGCTCAATAGCCAAATACTCAGCACGCTCCCCTTTCAAAAATTTTTTTCTTACCGGCGCATTATAAAAAATATCTTTCACATCAATCGTGGTACCCTGGTTTCTGGCACAGGGTGTAAGGATAATGTCATCGTTTTTGCTTTCAAGCATCATACCGTGAGGCTGACAGTCCGGTTTCGAAGTAATTGTGAGCCTTGCAATTGATGCGATACTCGCAAGCGCTTCGCCGCGAAACCCCATGCTGCTTATTGAATACAAATCCATCAGGTTTGAGATTTTGCTGGTTGCATGGGCGGCTATCGCCAGTGGTAAATCTTCCGCCATAATGCCATGGCCGTTGTCGCTGATGCGAATCTGATTCAACCCGCCATATCCCAGCTCAATAATTATGGCATCAGCCTGAGCGTCAAGCGCATTTTCAAGTAATTCTTTGACAATTGAAGCAGGCCGCTCAATCACTTCGCCGGCAGCAATCTGGTTAGCGACTGAATCAGGAAGCCTTTTAATTCGCATTGGCTACCCGGGTAGTTTTGTTTACCATTGCCTCAATGTAGGTACCATGCGGCGGATATTCCCAAAAATAGTTTTTCACACCCTGGAATACTGCTTGCGTTAGCTTAACCTGATAATAAGGACTGGTCAGGTTGCTTTCTTCACGCGGATTGGAAATAAACCCGGTTTCGATAAGAATTGACGGGATATCAGGCGATTTCAGCACCATAAACCGCGCTTGTTCAACTTTGTTATTATGCAGGCTGGTAATGGTATCAAGATTACGTAATACCCTGTCACCCATTCGCAGACTGGCGCCGATGGTTGCAGTTTGCGACAAATCGATAAGAACCGTGCGAACCAGGCCGCTGTCATCGTCGAGGCCAGACAGATTCACACCGCCCAGCTCGGAATAGTTTTCTTTTTCCGCAAGCCAGCGTGCAGCTTCACTGGTCGCGCCGCGTTGCGATAAGGCAAACACTGAAGCGCCATTCGATTGCTGGTTAATGAAAGCATCCGCATGAATCGAGATAAAAATATCACCGCCATACTTACGGGCAATATTCAACCGGTCGCGCAGACCAACATAGTAATCGCTATTTCGAGTCAATACCGCTTTCATGCCTGGCTGCCGATCAATGATTTGCTTTAATTTAAGCGCTATCGCAAGCGTTACGTTTTTTTCCAGCGATTTACGGGGACCGGTTGCGCCAGGGTCTTTACCGCCGTGGCCAGGGTCAAGGACAATCACCACATCCCTTAACGCTTTTACCGGGATGCGGCGCTCAGGTATCGCTGGCGGCGCGGTTCTTTTATCCGCTTTACCCGCCAACTTTACTGGAGCAGCTGCCGCCTTGAAACCTGCCGAAGCTGACAGGTCAAGCGCAAATGCGTGTCCGGCGTTATTTCTTGCTGAATTGCCGGGTCGAACCATCACGGCGTCTGTGACTTCAAAAACCAGGCGTAAAGTATGATCATTGGGATAACCACTGCGGATATTTTTAATCAATTTGTTATTCAGCTTTAAGCGATGCAGATCAAAAGCCAGATTAGTATTTTCAAAATCAACCACAACACGATCAGGATTTGTCAGAGTAAACGCTTTATGAGCAACTGCAGTATCAAAATCAAAATAAAGCGAAATCTTGCCGCTATCCTGTTTAATCTGGACTGCCTCAAGCCGGGCAGCAGCCACTGTAGTAGTAGCTGATAACAATATCAAGAGCCAAAAGAAGAGTGTTCGTAAATTCATTGTTTACTCACCAGGCATGCCAAAATTTTTTCGCCAATCGCAGACGCGGCGTCAATTTTTAGTAGTCGTCCATTACCCTGCATTGTTAACGCTAAACGCAAGTCCGTTTCTGCCAGAGAGTAAACTGCCCGCTCCGGCCATTCCAGACAGCAAACTGCACTGTCATTAAAATAATCCCTGAATCCAATGTATTCCAGTTCGGCTTCATCTTGTATACGATACAAATCAAAATGATGTATATGCAAGTTTTTTATTTGGTAGCTCTCTACTAATGAAAAGGTAGGGCTTTTTATCGCGCTGGTCACACCCAGCGCCCGCAGCATGGCTCGGATAAGTGTTGTTTTACCAGCACCGATTTCACCGGCAAACGTTATCACTGCCGGCGCCTGCAGGCAGGCAGCCAGAACGGTTGCCAATTGGTTAGATGCGTCTTCATCCGGCAATTCAATTTCCAGAGTCATGGATTCACCAACGTACGTAAGTAAGGCATCAGATCACTGGCAATCAGTCCGCGCTCCCCGCCTTTATGGCTCGCCAAATCCCCGGCACGAGCATGCAGCCACACACCAAGTTTTGCAGCCTGATTCAATTGCATCCCCTGTGCTATCAGCCCCGCAATCACTCCGCTTAGCACGTCGCCCATGCCCGCACTAGCCATACCTGGATTGCCAATAGTACAAACATGCAGCGAGTCATCGTCACAGGCGATGAGCGTACCGGCACCCTTTAATACGACATTGCCCCCATAACGATGCTGAATTTCCGCGGCAGCAGCATAACGGTCACTTTGAATATCTTGAGTTGCGCAACTTAACAAACTGGCCGCTTCTCCTGGATGCGGCGTCAGTACCCAATTATCATCATGTTGTGGCATTCCTGCTAACAGACGCAACGCTGAAGCATCAATAACCATGGGCAGCTGGCAGCTAATCACCTGACTGAAAAGATCAATAGCCCATTGATCGATACCAAGTCCGGGGCCAAGGACGCATACAGTTGCTTTTTCCAGCAAGGGCAGAATTTGACTGGCGTCTGTCAAACCGTGAATAATCGCTTCCGGCAGTCCAGGTACAATATGATTTGCATGGGCTTCTATGGTTGCAATACTGACCAGACCGGCTCCTGTCCGTAATGCGGCATTGGCAGCAAGACATACGGCCCCTGGCATGCCCGGACCACCGCCAATAATCAGCACATGGCCAAAGTCGCCCTTATGGCAGTTTCGCTTTCTTGGCTGCAGATTTTTTTCAGCAATCTGATCGTCAATCAGGGTTGCGATTGGCTGAAAATTTCTGGCTGTCTGTAAATCGATTCCCAAATCATTGCATATTATTTGCCCGCAATAATCCGGGCCATCGAGTGTGACAAGGCCGGCTTTATACGCAACAAATGTTGATGTGACGTCCGCAATCACACAGGTACCCATGACTTGTCCGGTATCGGCATTCAGACCGGAGGGAATATCAAGCGCGATTACAGGCGTATTACTGCTGTTAATCAGATTAATAGCTGCCGCCAGCGGGTCGCGAACATTGCCAGTCAAGCCTATACCCAGTAAGGCATCAATGATGACATCAGCATCAATATCCTCCCATTGCTCAATCGGAACACAGGGAATACCGGCGCTGATTGCGGCCTGAGCCTCAGTACTAGCCGCTTCTGGCAAAGCTTCGAGTGGTTTGTAATAGTTGATGGTGACATCATAACCCGCTTTAAACGCCAGACGTGCGAGAACATAACCATCACCGGCATTATTACCGCCGCCACAGAAAACAGTTATTTTTTGGGCGGAAGGATACAGCTGTTTTAAATTATTAAATGCCGCTAATCCAGCTTCATACATTAACTCCTGTTCAGACATCCCAATCTGGCTAATTGCATAGCGCTCCAGGGAACGTATCTGGCTGGTAGTACAAACAGGAACGGTTAATGTCATATTGGGGCATATCCTCAATTGCATTTATAAGCAGAGTGCAGGTTAGGCCATCTGGCCTAACCATTTTTGCCGGGTCGGAACGGCCAACCTGCTAATCTTCTTTTTTTACCAAAGTCAGCGCTGGGCGTAATTTGGTTTTTGGCGGTTGCGTTGTCGGCGGCGGCGTCGGCTCGTTATATTCATCGCCAAACTCCATGCCTCGGCCATTCTCTTTCGCATAAATCGCCAATACGGCAGCAGGTACTACAAAAATCTGGATAACAATTCCTGAAAAGCGGGCCGTAAATACTATACGATCGTTTTCAAGATGCAAACCGCGACAAGCCAGCGGTGAAATGTTTAATACGATTTTACCGCCATGAACGTGCTCCTGCGGAACCTGAACGCCAGGATACTCCGCATTGACCAGAATATAAGGCGTCATATTATTATCGACTACCCAGTCATAGATCGCTCTTATCAGATAAGGTTTGTTAGAAGTCATTGTCATGATCAGGCAGCTCGTAATTGTCTCTCAGCCTCAGTCAGGCTTGTTTGGAAAGAATCCCGCTTGAACAGCCGTTGCATATACGCATTCAGCGCTTTTGCCTTTGCCGGAATTTCAATCCCCAGTTGGGGCAAGCGCCACAATAAAGGAGCAAGCGCACAATCCAGCAGCGAAAACTCTTCGCTCAGAAAATAGGGTTTGTCTGCAAATACCGGCTCAAGGCTAATCAGGCTTTCCTGAAGATATTGGCGAGCCAGCTCAACATCATTACCGGCTTTAATTTGCAGCATTAATTCGTACCAGTCTTTTTCAATACGGTGCATCATCTTGCGGGCTTCAGCGCGTGCGACCGGATAAACAGGCAGTAAAGGCGGATGAGGGAAACGCTCATCAAGATATTCCATAATGATCCGCGCTTCGTAGAGAACCAGTTCGCGATCAATTAAGGTAGGTATGCTGCCATAAGGATTAATGGCCAACAGTTCATCGCTCGCTTCCCCTTGGCGGGCTGGCAGAATCTCAACATTGACTCCTTTCTCCGCAAGCACTATACGAACCTGGTGACTATAAACATCATCGCTATCAGAATACAATGACATTATAGTTCGCTTCGCAACAATAGCCATCAGCTACTCCTCATAATCGTTAAGCCACATACTAATCAGCATGCCAAAATGACGTAGTCTACCACAATTTTAATCCGGATTTCGTAATCAAAAAATATTTTTTTGTATCAAGCCAGGGGTACTGACCTAAGTTAAGGATACTGTCATTCCCGCGAAGGCGGGAATCCATCTCTCAAATTGGCGCTTTACCTTGTTTGATGGATGGATCCCCGCCTTCGCGGGGATGACAGAGACTGTTCTTCTGCCAGTATATTTTTTTCAATCCATAACACAAAATCAGGAAGAAACATAAAAACCCAAGCACCCAGCCGCCCAGGCGATAACGTATCAATTGATCAGGCTCGCTGGTATAAACCAGAAAAGTCACCAAATCCTGTAAAGTGCGATCAAACGCCTCAGCTGACATCTTTTCCCTACTGCCCGGATCAATTAATGGTTGCAAAATATTGGGCATGGCCACATCGGGAATCAAGTGATTATTCGCCCCAAATGGCCGCGATTGATCGCCATAAAAACTCTTCAAATAGGTATACAGCCAGGAAGCGCTTCTGACTCTGGCTATCAGTGATAAATCAGGCGGCGCCACGCCAAACCATTTTCTGGCCTCTGAAGCGGGCATGCTGATCTGGATGGGATCAGCAATTTTTGCGCTGGTGAAGATCAGGTTGTTAACCAGCAAATCGTCATCTACTTCACCAGTAAAGGTAGTCAGGCCCAAATCGCGAGCCATGCGATTATAACGCAAATAACGCAGCGAATGACAGCCAGAGCAATAATTCATAAAAAACTGCGCGCCGCGTTGTAATGCCGCTTTATCATTGACATTGATTTTAACTGGCAATAGTGAAACCGAACCCGCACCAGAAGCACTAAGTATCGTACTGACAAAGGTCAGGATTAATGCAGTCAGCAATTGCCTTACCTTCATCGTGTTATCCTTGCCGGTACGATTTTATGCGCTTCAATCCGGCTATAGACGGGCATAAGTAAAAAATAACCGAAGTAACCAAAAGTACAGAATTGTGCGATTATCAATCTGGCAGGCGTCATGGCGACTGTGCCCAGATATCCCAGAACCATGAAGCAGATGATCATCACTGCCAGGGCAATTTTAGACAAATTTCCTTTATAACGAATGGATTTTACCGGACTGCGGTCAAACCACGGCAATAGCAGCAAAATTACGATTGCAGCGCCCATGGTTGTGATACCAGAAAATTTGCCTGGTATAGCCCGCAACATGCTGTAAAAAGGCGCCATATACCATACTGGCTTGATTAAATCAGGGGTTACCATGGGATTTGCCGGAATAAAATTGGCATGTTCCAGAAAATAACCGTTCATTTCGGGAGCGAAAAAAACTACAGCAAAAAACGCGATTAGAAATACAGCCAGGCCGACCAGATCCTTGACTGTATAATAAGGATGAAAAGGAATGCCATCGAGCGGTTTGCCGTTACTGTCAAGCTGATTATTAATCTCAATGCCTTCAGGATTATTAGAGCCGACTTTCCGTAAAGCGACAATATGTAAAAAAACCAGAATCATAATCAGAATGGGGATACCAATCACATGCAAGGCAAAAAAGCGCTGCAAGGTTGGATTGCCGACGTTATAGTCGCCTCGAACCCAGGCGACAAGCGTGTCGCCAACCACAGGAATTGCGCTGAATAAGGATGTGATAACCTGAGCGCCCCAGTAAGACATTTGCCCCCAAGGCAACAGATAGCCGCAAAACGCCTCCGCAATCAGTAAAATAAAGAGCGCCATCCCTAACAACCAGACCAGTTCCCTGGGCTTTTGGTAAGAGCCATATAGCAGGCCACGGAACATATGGAGATAAATCACAATAAAAAATGCCGAGGCGCCCGTTGAATGCATATAACGAAACAGCCAGCCATAATTGACATCACGCATGATGTATTCAACCGATGAAAACGCCTCTTTGGTAGACGGGGTATAAAACATGGTCAACCATAGCCCGGTAATCAGCTGGTTGAACAGGACAAACATGGCGAATGCTCCAAACAGATATAAAAAATTCAGGTTTTTTGGAACGTAATATTCGCTAAAATGATTCTTCCAGGTACTGATTAATGGAAAACGCTGATCCAGCCATTTTATCAAAGTCCTCATACTGCTTGTCCTTGTTGATTCTGGCCGATAACGATTACTTTTTCGCTGACAAAATGGTAAGGCGGCACTTCGAGATTAATTGGAGCCGGTACGCCTTTAAATACTCGCCCAGCCAGATCAAAGGTGGAGCCATGGCAAGGGCAGTAAAAACCGCCAGGCCAGTGCGGGCCGATTTCATTGACTTTTGGGGTGTATTTGGGCGAACAGCCAAGATGGGTGCATATACCGACTAATACCAGATATTCCGGGTTAATCGAACGATATTGGTTGCGGGCATATTCTGGCTGCTGCGCAACTAACGACTCCGGATCACGCAATTGCTCTTCACTGCTCTTCAGTTGCAGCAACATTTCCGGGGTACGGCGAATTATCCATACCGGTTTGCCTCGCCATTCTACCGTTACTTGCTGGCCAGGTTCGATATTAGTTAAATCCACTTCAACCGGCGCGCCTGCGGCCTGTGCTTTCGCACTGGGTAACCAGGAGGAAACAAAAGGCGTTAAGGCACAGGCAATTCCGACGCCCGCCGCAATGGTGGTCGAAGCCAGTAAAAACTTCCGCCTTTGCTCATCAATGGGATCATCAGATAATGGTTCCGGAGAGTTATTCTCAAGTTTATCGGTCACAATAATTTACTCGGCATAAAAACTGATTATAAACTTACTCAAGCTTCACTTCACCAGATTCAGTGAAAAAATTAAATGTGGTTTTGTAATACCTGGTAAATACTAAGTGGGGTCAAACAACCTACTCGCTTTGCAAACGTAGCCTTGATGCAGCGAAGCGTAATCAAGGTTTTCATATGCCGATTCGTAGACTGGTATTAGACAACTAAAATTAGATAATGTTGGGTCGGGCGACCCAACATATAATAGAACAGATTAACGTTTTGAGTACTGAGTAGCGCGACGTGCTTTGTGCAGACCGACTTTCTTTCTTTCAACACGACGTGAGTCACGAGTCAGCAGACCGCGTGCACGTAATTTTCTGCGGAAAGAATCAGCAGCTGGTTCAGCATCTTCTGCCAAATCATGCTCATCATATTCAACCAGTGCGCGTGCGATACCTAAACGTACAGCACCAGCCTGGCCAGAAATACCACCACCAGTAACAGTAACGTAAATATCAAATTTACCAACCATATCAACCGTTTCGAGAGGCTGACGCACAATCATGCACGATGTTTCACGGCCGAAGTATTCTGCCAATCCACGGTTGTTAACTTTAATTTCGCCTTTGCCAGGGCGCATAAACACACGGGCAGATGAGCTTTTTCTGCGGCCAGTGCCATAGTATTGCTGTATTTCAGCCATAATACTTATTCCTCAATCTCAAGTTGCTTGGGTTGCTGTGCTGCATGTGGATGCTCGCTGCCAGTGTAAATTTTCAGCTTGCGATACATCTCTCTACCCAATGGATTTTTGGGGAGCATGCCTTTCACTGCCAACTCAATGATACGTGCAGGGTGCTTTTTCTGTAATTTCTCAAAAGAAACAGATTTGATCCCGCCAGGGAAACCAGAGTGACTGTGATACATCTTCGCTTTGGTTTTACGACCAGTAACAGTTACTTTCTCCGCGTTGATAACAACGATGTAATCACCGGTATCCACGTGCGGGGTATATTCCGCTTTATGCTTGCCGCGTAAACGTCGGGCAATTTCAGTAGCAAGTCGACCTAACACTTTGTCGCTAGCATCAACTATGTACCAGTCACGTTTAACTTCGTGAGCTTTGGCGCTAAATGTTTTCATTAATTAACTCCGTACCGCCTCTTAAAATTTGGTAATCTTCAATCTTGGACGGGCGATTTTAACCAAAACTGCGACAACCTACAAGTAAATTGCAATAAAACTTGCAGGGAAATTTATAATTTACTGAAAATTAACATTTAATTTTCCAACAGTAAATGCTTAACAAGCTGATTATTAATCAAATGACTGGTTATAATTTCATCAATATCAGTGGTTGAAGAATAGGTGTACCAGATTTGCTCCGGGTAAATTACTATACATGGCCCCAAACTGCAACGCCCAAGACAACCTGATTTGCTAATTCTGATTTTTCCCGGCCCATGCATATCGAGCTCAAGCAGCCTGGTTTTCAGATAATCAAAGTATTCTGTACCGCCTGAATTGGCGCAACAGGTTTTGCCGGGCGCTTTCTGATTGGTACAGAGAAAGATGTGTTTTTGGTAATGCTGATTCAACGACTCGATTTCCTGTGTAAATTTTTATTATATTTTATCGCCCTCTCCCCAACCCTCTCCCGATACGGGAGAGGGTGCTTTCAAAGAGAGCTTTCAAATTACCAACCTGCTATTTTTTATCTTCAATCCGGGTTTTTAATTTTAAACCTGGCTTGAAGGTCACTACTCTTCGCGCTACTACCGGAATTTCTTCGCCGGTCTTGGGGTTACGTCCAGGACGCTGGCCCTTGTCGCGTAAAGTAAAATTACCAAAACCTGACAGTTTGACGTTTTCGCCATTTTCAAGGGCGTAACGGATGGCCTCAAAAAACTGCTCAACCATTTCCTTTGAATCAGCTTTTCCGATACCCAACTCTGCAAACAGACTTTCAGCAATCATAGCTTTACTCAGTGCATTCACGATTATTCCCTCAATGTTATGGAAAACTGTTCTTCCAGTACTTTGATTATAGCACTAATTACGTCATTGATCTCATTGTCAATTAATGTGCGTCTGGCATCTTGTAAAGTAAGCGCCACCGCCAGGCTTTTCCTGCCATCAGGAATATTAACGCCGGTATAAACATCGAATACTTCAAACGATTTCAACCACTCCGGCACCACAACAGAACGAACCGCTTGCTCAATTTGGGCAAAACTGACAGTATTGTCAACCAGGAAAGACAAATCACGCCTGATTTGCGGGAAGCGGGAGATTGGTTGATAACGCAGATTTGGCTGTTCAAGCAGGCTCTTCATACGCAGCTCAAAAAGCACAACCTCATCCGTTAAATCCAGCATCTCCGCAATGCGGGGATGCAGCACGCCGCACCAACCGGCAAATTGGCCAGCAACCAGAATCTGTGCCGATTTTCCAGGGTGCAGCGCAGGATGAGACTGGCTGACAAATTCAACCTGCTCCAGTTTCAAGGCATGGAAAAGCGCTTGTAAATCACCTTTGGCATCGTAAAAATCGTACTTACGGGTATTTTCATTCCAGCTTAACCCATTACATTCACCAGCCAGCAAACCAGCTATCGCAGGATGCTCCACCAGTTGACCCTGCTGCATCTCAAACACTACACCGTTTTCAAAAAAGCGGATTGCGGTCTGTTGCCGATGAATATTGTGAATCATCGAGGCAATTAATCCGGGCCACATACCGGTTCGCATTTGTGATAACTCTGACGAAATCGGATTTAATAATGTCAATGCGTCACTGTCTGGATAAAGCGCCTGTTGTAATTGCGGATCCACAAAACTATAACTGATCGTTTCATGATAAGCACGTGCGGTAAAAAATTGATTAAGGCGCATTGCCAGCTGTTCAACCGGGTTAATAACGCCCGCTTGCAGTTGGGTGATCATGATATCACCAGGAATTTTGTCATAGCCGAACAGTCGAATGATTTCTTCAATTAAATCGACATCGAGACGGATATCAAAACGATGGCTGGGTACTTGTACCTGCCAGATGGGCGCAGATGCATCCACAGTCATTCCCAGGCCGCTCAACATGGTGATCATGACATCGGAAGTAATTTCCAGTCCGGTCAGTTGCCTGACTTTCTCCGGTTTAAATGAAACAACTGTTTTTTCAGGCATATGTTCAACTGCAGTGGCGGTTGTAACAGGACCAGCCTGCCCCCCTGCTATCTGCAGAATCAATTCTGCCGCCCGCTCAATTGCCTTGACAGCCAGTTCAGAATCAACGCCGCGCTCAAAACGCTGGGATGAATCAGTAAATAAGCCATAACTGCGCGCGACACCAGCTATTGCAGGCGGCGCAAAATAGGCGCTTTCAAGGAATATAGTTGTTGTTTTCTCAGTAACTGCACTTGCCAATCCACCCATAACACCAGCAAGAGCAAGCGGTTGGTTATCATCCGCAATGACCAATACGTTTTCTTTCAAGGTTATTGTCTGACCGTCCAGCAACTCAAGTTCTTCATTATTACCGCCGTAACGGACGGTGATTCCCCCCTGAAGAGTATCAAAATCAAACGCATGCAAAGGCTGGCCAAGCTCGAGCATGACATAATTGGTAATATCAACAATGGCATTAATTGAACGAACACCCGAACGACGTAAACGCTCCCGCATCCATAACGGTGTTACACCCTGGGGATTAACCTGGCGGATTATCCGACCGCAATATTGTGGACACGCCTCAACAGCCTGAACTGTGACTGTTTTTTTATCATCGATTACCGGTGAAATAGCATTAATGGCTGTTGCAGTAAGCGGCGTATGAGTTAATGCTGAAATTTCACGCGCGATACCGAGCACGCTTAAACAGTCAGCGCGGTTAGGCGTAAGATCAACATCGAACACATTATCATCTAACAGCAAGTACTGGCGCAGCTCCATACCAACTGGCGCATCTTCATCAAGCTCCAGGATACCCTCTGAGCTGTCCGTTAAACCAAGCTCAGTCGCCGAACACAACATCCCCTGAGATAATTCACCACGTAACCGGGCTTCTTTGATTTCCAGTCCACCGGGCAACTGGGCTCCGATTTTGGCTAAAGCCACTTTAAGGCCGGCACGAACATTGGAAGCGCCGCATACAACCTGTAAACGTTCGCTACCAGTATTGACTTCACACACGGTTAATTTATCTGCTTGCGGATGAGCGCTGGTTGCAGTAACTTCAGCGACAATTACCTGCTCAAAAGGCCCGGCAACCGGACTTACCGAGTCAACCTCAAGCCCAGCCATAGTCAGTAAATCAGCCAACTGTTGTCCTGCAAGCGCAGGATTTACCCATTCCCTCAACCAATTTTCACTTACTTTCATTGTTAATACCGCCCCGTCAACCGCACTAAAATTGTTTTAAAAATGTCAGATCATTCTCAAACATCATGCGTAAATCATCGATGCCGAAATAGAGCATTGCCAAACGATCCATTCCCATACCAAAAGCCCAGCCCTGATAATCATCCGGAGAAATATTCACTGCTTTCAATACATTTGGGTGTACCATTCCACAACCTAAGACTTCCAGCCAACCGGTAAATTTACACGAACGGCATCCTTGACCAGAACATTGGGTGCACTCGATATCCACCTCTGCAGAAGGTTCAGTAAAGGGGAAATAGGATGGTCGAAAACGCAATGCCAACTGGCGGCCGAAGAATGCCGCAAAGAAATCACTGAGCAAACCACGCAGATTGGTCAGAGTCGCCTCGCGATCAATCATCAGTCCTTCAACCTGATGGAACATAGGCGTATGGGTCAAATCAGAGTCGCAGCGGTATACCCGGCCCGGTGCAATAAGGCGTAATGGCGGCTCTTTCTGCTCCATTGTCCTTACCTGTACAGGTGAGGTGTGTGTACGTAACAGACGTCCGTCACCGAAATAAAAGGTATCATGCATGGCACGTGCAGGATGATGCCCTGGGATATTTAATGCTTCAAAATTATAAAATTCTGTTTCAACTTCCGGACCGTCAACAATATCAAACCCCAGTCGATTGAAATAATTACAAATAAATTGTTTAACCTGTGTAACAGGATGGCTTGAACCATGTTTGACTTTACGGCCAGGCAAAGTTACATCAATACGTTCAGCAGCAAGTTTTTCCTGCAGCTTCAATTCTTTAAGTTCATGCATTTTTTCTTCAATCAAGGCGCTAATTTCGCGTTTTGCCTGATTAATAAACTGACCGACTTTAGGTTTTTCTTCGGCGCTCAACTGGGCAAGGTTTTTCATAATTTCAGTTAAATGACCTTTTTTACCCAGGTATTCGACACGAACGGCCTCAAGCGTATTGACATCTTGTGCGTCTTTAATGGCAGTTGCAGCCTGCTGCTGCAGTGTGATGATATCTTGCATGATTTCTGGTCCAAACGTAAAAAAGGAGGCAAATGCCTCCTTGTTAATCAGCGCGATAATTGAATCAGGAAGCCAAGGCAGCTTTAGCCTGTTCAGCAATTGCAGCAAATGCAACTTTATCGTGCACAGCCATATCAGCCAATACTTTTCTATCAAGCTCAATTGACGCCTTTTTCAGACCATCAATCAGACGGCTGTATGACAAACCGCACTCACGGGCCTGCGCGTTGATACGAGTAATCCAAAGCGCGCGGAATTGACGTTTTTTCTGACGGCGATCACGGTATGCATATTGACCGGCTTTAATTACCGCTTGTTTGGCAACACGGTAGGTACGGCTACGGGCACCATAATAACCTTTGGCTTGATCTAAAATTTTCTTATGACGTGCTTTAGCCGTCACACCACGTTTAACTCTTGGCATTTTCTATTCTCCCCTTAACTACCGTGCAACATACGCTCAGCCAGACGCGCATCACATCTTTTTAATGTGCCGTTAGACACACGTAAATGACGCTTTTGCTTGGTTGATTTGTGGGTAAGAATATGGTTTCTATAAGCACGGCGACGCTTGATAGCACCACTTGCCGTCTTACGGAAGCGCTTTCCCGCTCCACGATGTGACTTTAATTTTGGCATAAAATACTCCGCATTCGTTATGCAACTTTAACACTGGCAACCGCATTGCGTTGCCTACTTTTTCTTAGGCGATAAAATCATCACTAACTGGCGTCCTTCACGTTTTGCCTGCTGCTCGACAACAGCAAATTCGGCGGTATCCTGAATCAGACGATCCATGATACGCATACCGATTTCCTGATGTGCCATTTCGCGGCCGCGAAACCGCAGCGTTACCTTGACTTTATCACCGTGATTCAGGAAACGGATCAGGTTGCGTAGCTTGACCTGATAATCTCCATCTTCCGTCGTAGGACGGAATTTCAATTCTTTGACATGAGTAACTTTCTGATTCTTTTTGGCTTCCGCCTCTTTTTTCCTCATCTCAAAGAGATACTTGCCGTGGTCCATTAAACGGCATACAGGCGGCTTGGCGTTGGCTGAAATCTCAACCAAATCGAATCCACTCTCCTCAGCCGCTTTTAAGGCATACCCGATGGTAACAACCCCAAGCTGGTTACCTTCAGCGTCAATCAAGCGCACCTCAGGTACGGTAATGCCCTCATTAATTCTGGCGCGATCTTTATCGCGTTTATTTGGTGCGGTAATGGTTAATTCCTCCAGATAATTTTAAACACGACCTTTATTTGCAATTTCCTGCTTTAACAGGCCGCATACCGACTCAACACTCATTACACCGAGATCCTGGCCTTCGCGAGTACGGACAGCAACTGAACCCGACTCAACTTCTTTATCGCCAATTACCAATAAATAAGGGATCTTCTGTAAAGTGTGCTCACGGATTTTAAAGCCAATCTTCTCATTTCTCAAGTCAAAATTTGCACGCAACCCCTGTTTTTGCAAAATTTGCGTTATTTTTCCAGCAAAATCATTCTGTTTTTCGCTGATGGTTAATACTGCAACCTGAACAGGAGCAAGCCATAAAGGGAAACGGCCGGCATAATGTTCAATCAGAATTCCCATGAAACGCTCGAAAGATCCCAAAATGGCGCGATGAATCATCACAGGTACTTTTTTACTGCCGTCTTCAGCAACATAACTGGCATCCAGCCGCTCTGGAGTCGAGAAATCCACCTGAACAGTACCGCATTGCCAGATACGGCCAAGGCTATCTGCCAGCGAGCATTCTATTTTAGGTCCGTAAAAGGCGCCTTCGCCCGGCGCATCCACCCACTCAATATTCCAGCTACGCATAGCTTGTTTGAGTGCGTCTTCAGCCTTATCCCACACTGTATCATCACCAACCCGTTTTTCCGGACGCAGCGCCAGACGGTATTTAATTTCAGGGAAACCAAAATCAGCATATACCGACTGAACCAATTTAAGAAGCATGGTTACTTCAGATTGGATATCATCTTCGGTACAAAAAATATGGGCATCATCCTGCACCATATTACGTACTCGCATCAAACCGTGCAGAGAACCAGACGGTTCGCAGCGATGGCAGTTGCCAAACTCAGATAAACGCAGCGGCAGATCGCGATAACTTTTCAAGCCGCTATTAAAAACCTGCACATGGCAAGGACAACTCATTGGTTTCACAACATAAGTGCGGTTTTCTGTTTCAGTAACAAACATATCATCACGGAAATTAGCCCAGTGTCCGGACTTTTCCCACAGCACCCGATCAACAACCTGCGGAGTGCGAATTTCCTGGTAACCAAAATCTGCAAGCTGCGAACGCATGTATTGTTCCAGTTGCTGGTAAATAGTCCACCCTTTAGGATGCCAAAATACCATACCGGGTGCGATATCCTGGAAATGAAACAGATCAAGCGCTTTACCCAGTTTGCGGTGATCCCGCTTTTCTGCTTCTTCAATTCGGTGCAGGTAGGTTTCCAACGCTTTTTTATCAGCCCAGGCAGTACCGTATACCCGTTGCAGCATTTCATTATTGGAGTCGCCGCGCCAGTAGGCGCCTGCCAGCTTGGTCAGTTTAAACGCTTTCAACCGGCCGGTTGACGGCACGTGCGGACCACGGCATAAATCTTCAAAATCGCCTTGCTTGTAGAGCGAAAGGGTTTCACCGGCGGGAATATCAGCAATAATTTTAGCCTTGTATTCTTCGCCCAGGCCACGGAAATAGGCAATCGCCTCATCACGCGGCAACTCGCGGCGAGTCACTTTCATATCGGCTTTGGCAAGCTCATACATTTTGGCTTCGATACGCTCCAGGTCGTCTGGCGTAAAAGGGCGTTCAAACGCAAAATCGTAATAAAAACCGTCTTCAATCACAGGACCAATTGTTACCTGTGCGGATGGAAAAAGCTGTTTGACTGCCTGGGCCAGCAAATGGGCGGTAGAATGGCGTATCACCTCAAGCCCTTCTTCCTGCTTGTCGGTAATAATTAATAAATTGCAATCGTTTTCGATGCGGAAACTGGTATCAACCATCCGGCCATCAATAGAACCGGCCAGCGCCGCTTTGGCCAAACCCGGGCTGATAGCATGGGCAACATCGTATACCGTCACGGGTTGCTCATAATGTTTTATTTGTCCATCAGGCAATTTAATGTTTGGCATAGTATGCTCCCTACCGGTTATTACGCGTTTACAAGCCCATTCAACACGAAAACCCTGCCTGGCAGGGTTTGAAATTTTGGTAGGCACGAGTGGGATCGAACCACCGACCACCACCATGTCAAGGTGGTGCTCTACCACTGAGCTACGTGCCTGAAATTCGTTCTCCATAATGGAGTGGCGTGATTATATAAAACCGAACTACACAAAGCAATAACTTTTTATTAAGTTTTTAAAGAGGTATGTTGTTAACGAATGTATCGACACCGTATAATGTGTCCATTTAGCAGTAAACACGGGATGTCATTTATGCTCGCATTGTGGGAAGCTAAACAGGCAGGACTGTTACAACGTCAATACTGGCTACGTAATATCATTTCCGGGGTGATTGTAGGTGTTGTTGCCTTGCCGCTGTCTATGGCATTTGCAATTGCCTCTGGCGCAAAACCGGAACAGGGTTTATATACTGCAATCGTAGCAGGATTTATCGTGTCAGTATTTGGCGGCAGCAGGCTCCAGATTGCCGGGCCAACCGGGGCTTTTATCGTTGTATTAGCGGCTATAACCGTACAATATGGTATTGATGGTTTACAGATCGCAACCTTAATGGCCGGCCTCATTCTACTATTTCTCGGCATTACCAGAATGGGCTCTATTATTAAATTTATTCCTGACCCGGTCATTGTAGGCTTTACCTCAGGAATTGGCGTGGTCATCTGGGTAGGCCAGTGGAAAGATTTTTTTGGTCTGCCGGAGATCTCGGGCCAGCATTTTTATACCAAATTGTTTCATCTGATTCAGGCTTTACCCCAGCTTCATCTGACAACTACTTTACTAGCTTTATTTTCGCTGTTGGCGGTCATTTTCAGTGCCAGAATTCCCGGTTTCAAGCGCGTTCCAGGCCCTCTTGTCGCGTTGGTTGCAGCAACGGTGCTTCAGGTATTTTTTCAGTTTAAAGGCGTGAAGACCATTGGAACCGCATTTGGCGGCATTCCACAAAGCCTGCCGAAATTTACGATTCCCGAACTAAGTGTTGCAAGAGTTATTGAATTAATAGGACCTGCTTTTACTATTGCCATGCTGGGAGCTATTGAATCGTTGTTATCAGCTGTTGTTGCAGATGGCATGGCGGGAACCCGTCATGATTCCAATCAGGAATTGATAGGCCAGGGGCTTGCCAATATCCTGACGCCTTTATTTGGCGGTTTTGCCGCGACCGGTGCGA
The DNA here is from genome assembly GCF_042649825.1 of Legionella dresdenensis. NCBI lineage: Bacteria > Pseudomonadati > Pseudomonadota > Gammaproteobacteria > Legionellales > Legionellaceae > Legionella > Legionella dresdenensis. The sequence continues at coordinate 22,242 of NZ_JBHSAB010000014.1, forward strand.
TTGCCCGTACAGCGACCAATATCCGTAATGGCGGGACAAGCCCACTGTCAGGCATTGTTCATTCGATTACCCTGCTGATAATTCTCCTGTTGCTTGCACCCTTGGCTGCCCACATCCCACTGGCCGTACTGGCTGCAATTCTGTTCGTTGTCGCCTGGAATATGAGTGAGGCAAAACACTTTATCAAGATGGTACAGCGGGCGCCCAAGGCAGACGTAGCGATTTTATTAATTACCTTTATCTTGACCGTTTTCGCTGATCTGGTTGTAGCAGTAAACATCGGGGTAATTCTGGCAATGCTTAATTTCCTGCGCAAGATGGCCACGAGTGTTGAAATCAGACAAGCCACCGCTCAGGAGATTATGCAGGAGTTTCCCAATCAGGAACCTGTTACCCTGCCGCCTGATGTTTTGGTATTTACTGTTGAGGGGCCATTCTTTTTTGGGGCGATAGAAAATTTTGAGCATGCACTCGCAAATACCCATACTGATCCCAAGCAGTTAATTATCCGGTTAAAATGGGTGCCTTTTATTGACATCACAGGCCTGAATGCGCTTGAAGAGGCAATTGTGGATCTGCAAAAGCGCGGCGTTAATGTCATGCTTTCAGGGGCTAATGAGCCGGTCACTATGAAGCTGGCAAGAGCGGGAATTATTGAATTGGTTGGAAAAGAAAATTTTTTCGGTAATTTTCATGAGGCTTTAAGGGCGTTAGAAAAATAAAAAACTATTTCCCCCTCCCCAACCCTGATTGTTATTAAGTTAAGAAAATTTGTCATCCCCGCGAAGGCGGGGATCCATCCCTCAAACAAGGTAAGGTGCCAACTTGAGAAATGGATTCCCGCCTTCGCGGGAATGACACATCCTTAATGGCAGTGCCCCAACCCTCTCCGGGAGAGGGGTTCAAAATAGAGTAGTACAATAGTGTATAATTAAAGTTCAACCACGTCCCAGGAGAGAATCATGCCACGAGGTGATAAATCAAGTTATACAGACAAACAAAAACGTCAGGCTCAGCATATCGAAGAATCTTATGAAAAAAAGGGTGTCTCTAAAAAAGAATCTGAAGAAAGAGCGTGGCGAACTGTCAATAAACAAGATAAAGGTGGGAAAAAACATCGCAAGTAAACAAGTTCAATAAAAAAAGGCCTGAATGGATTACTTCAAGCCTTTACACTACGAGATTGGAGGCTATGGTTCAACCACTGCTTCCTTTTTTTTCTGGCCAGGATGCGCTCTTACTGCAGCATATCCAGCATTTGCTTTTTGGACTTTCTTGAAACTTTCCGTGGGTTTCGTGGGCATTATATAACAGATCCCCTTATAGTCAACAATTAATTTCTAAAGGAAACCAAAAGTTTCCAAACGTTTGAAATTTGCAACGAATGTACTTGTTTGATAAACTAGCGGGAATGCTATTCAGCCACTAGTATATTACCTCTATGGAAAAAATTGATTTGACCAGACAATTCGCTCAGCGCCTGCGGGATGCCATGCTTGATGCCGGTTTGCATTCGGAACGTTCAACATCCGGAGTCTGTATTCATAAACTTGCCGAAATCACAGGTCATTCTGTACAGATTTGCCGGCGTTATCTGCGCGGTGAGGCCATCCCTGAACCGGCAAAACTGGCGGAAATTGCCAAGCGATTGGATATATCGCCGGGATGGTTGTTATTTGGCGACAACCCTGCTCCCGATACGGCACCTGTTCAGGATATAGCAATCAGTAAAACGCTGATGCATTATATATTCACCCGTGCGGCTGAACTCTACCATAGCCCGCTGGCAGACCATGAAGTTGCCAATTTTTTACTGGATTTGGTCAAAGACATCAGTCAGATTAATGCTACGGAAGATCAGTCATTACAAATTATTGATTTGACGATTGCATCTATCAGACATTTTCACCCTTGAGTGATGAATTGCAGGCTCGAAACGACCCAACCTGCCCAGGTAATTTCTTGATTTTTCTCTCTATTATTACTAACTTCAATATATAAGTATTTCCAAAAGGACTGTGGAGAAACGATGACCAAAATAATACCTCAGCATATTAACATCACAAATGAGGATATGGCTGGGAATAATGGCGTTGGACGTTATGTGATCCTTGCCGGTTCTGACGAGCGGGCGCGAAATATCAGTGAACACTTTAATAATGCCGTAGTTAAACACCATCCGCGCCAGCATAATCTTTATCTTGGCACGCTAGCCATGTCCGGGCAGACGATTGATGTTGCCAGCATTTCTACCGGAATGGGCGGTGCAAGTGCGGATATCATTATTAATGAATTGATTTTATCAGGCGCGCGGCGGCTATTACGCATTGGCACAGCCGGTTCTCTGCAGCCAAATCAGATTAAAGCCGGGCAAGTCGTAACGGCGACTGGCGCTGTGCGTGATGATAAAGCATCCTGGGACTACATTTATCCGGAATATCCTGCTATGGCGTCCCTTGAATATGTTATTGCCGCAGGACGGGCAGCGAACCAGCAGCCGGAATTAAAAAATTACTTCGGACTTGTTCATTCCAAAAGCTCACTCTACGCCAGAGAATATCAGTTATCCCTTTTGCCTGAAAATGAACAGTATATGAATTCCATGCGCCAGGCTGGCGTCCTTGCTTCTGAAATGGAGTGTGCGCAATTATTTACCCTGTGTTCATTGATGGGATATCGGCTTAAAACAAACATTCTGGCTGGCGCTATACTTGCAATTGTCGGCGATCGCACTTCGTTTTCAACCAACCATAAATTGATTGCCAAGGCGACTCAGGAAGCGATAACGCTGGGATTGGAAACAACGCGGCAATTGGCGCTTATTGATCAGCAGGTTAAGGCTTTGTTTTAGAGCTTGTCCTAAGGAGTGTCGGGCTTTACTGTCCTACATCGTATTGCTTTTTCATGCTCTCAACCTGCTGTTAATATACTTTATAGCTCAGCAAATTTCTCTTCCAGCTGGGCAATTTTCTTGTTGCCTTCCAGGATCATATTGCGGAACTCTTCAAGCTCGGCCTGGTTTAGCTCAATGAATTCGTTCAGGCTTAAATCCTCGCTTACAACCACATTAACAATGCCTTCAATACCGCCGATTGCCATAGCAATTTCACTGATAAGCGATTCTAACTGGCTGGCGCGTTCCGGATCGCCGCTCGCGGCTTCGTCTTTTTTCAGGTTAATTTCTTCAAGTAATTTTCTGAGCTTCGCATTAAGTAATAAAATACTTTCCTGAGTTTTTTTATCTACTGCATCGATCAGCAAAGTTTGCTCATTTTTCACAATTAAATCTCCATTTTGGTAGTCTTTATAGTATAACTCATTTCTTTATTTATTATGTTATGATCGAGAGAAATTAAAGACTGGTTTGCTATGAACAACGATACATTGGCAGAATTTTTTCTTTTTTTCAGCAATTTTCCTTTCATAATTACGCTGGTACTGATTGGACTGACATTCAGGTACCGGCTATTTTACAGTTTAGCCTGCCTAACCCTGTTCAGCATCACAATGAATGTCGCGCTGAAAAATGTCTTTCATATTCCGCTTAACCCGACATTAACCGGCTTCGCTTTTCCCAGTGGTCACATGCAGCTGAGTACGGTACTTTATGGCTGGCTGGCCTGGCAGATAAACAACCGTCTGCTCAGGATTATTATTGGCTTTTTGCTGTCTGGTATCGCGCTAGGGCTTATTCATTTTGGCTATCATAATTTAACTGATGTCCTTGGCGGGGTTGCGTTCGCCGCTATTATTATGGCCGGTTATGCTTTGCTGTTAGCTCAAAGGCCCTTATGGCTGTTCTGCGCAGCCAGTATCGCCACCACATACAATGCCGTCTGTTATGCTCATATTCCCCAACACGCATTAATCGCCTATTGGCTGCTGCTAATATTTCTTGCCATCCCGGTTGTCAAACTACAGAAAAGTAATAGCGCCCTTTCCCGGGTAGGCTTTGTCGACTAAACAGAGAGTAGCCTTGATGCAGCAAAGCGTAATCAAGGTTTTTTTCGCGCGTATAGTCACGCATGCATGGATAAAATTTAACAGCTCTCTCTATACTGATTTCATAACTGTGATTGTCTATGCTTATACTTAAAACTAAGAATGTCAGTTTGAGAACTCTATGGAAAACAATCGCGGCCTTGCTGTTACCACAAACTCATCAGCAGTTATCGATAGTATTAACCATTTTCAGGAGCAAATTCTTGCTTCTGGCCAATCAGGGCAACTCATTCTGGAGCAGGTACAAAACCATCCGGATAATTTGTTATTACAAACCTATAGCGCGGTATTTTATCTGTATGCTCAACAGCTTGAACTCCGGCAACTGGCAGAGCCTCACTTGCTTGCCGCGGAAAAATTACTTGGCAAAGGCAATTTACGGGAAAAAATGACTTTCGAGGCAGTAAAAGCCTGGTATCGCTTTGATTATAACGCTGCAATCACCATTTTTACCGGCTTAACCGCCCTTTATCCTCGCGATATCATGGCAGCGAAACTGGCCGAGTGGATTTTTTATTGTGCGGGTCAAGCTTATCGCGCCAAAGATTATCTGGCGTTGTGTGATCAGATTGCTTTAGTTAATCAGGATAACCCGCATTTTATTGCCATGCACTCTTTTGCCTATGAGCTTTGTGACCTACTGCCCCAAGCCAAGAAGCTTGCGGAGCAGGCAATCGCTATGGAAAAAATGACGCCCTGGGCTCATCACACCCTGGCTCACGCTCATCTAAGAAGTAATCAGATTGAAGAGGGAATCCGCTGTTTACGCACATTACAACCCACTTGGGATGCTATTCATTCGTTAATGCGTGGACATAATCACTGGCATTTGGCGCTTTTTTATCTTGCGCTGCGTGATGAACATACCATACTCGATCTTTTTAGCGCTATTTCTGGCACGTTGCCTGAGTTACCGGTAGAACAGGTGGACGCGATTGCATTATTGTGGCGTATGGATATGGCGGGACTGCCGCAAAATGAACTGCTAAATAAAATTGCGGCAAAACTGGGCGACAATCCTTTACAACTGGTTACTGGCTTTAATACTACCCATTTTGTTTATTGCCTGGCAAGAACCTCAACCGCCGAACCAGTCCTGAAGGCTATATACAACGGCGCAGAACAGATGACGCCCGGTTATCAGCGTGATTTATGGTTATCGGTTATTTTGCCTGCCTGTCAGGCTATTGTCAGTTACGTTAACCATGATTTTCAGACTGCCTGCGATTTGCTTGAGCCGATTATTACACGTTGCCCTGAAATGGGTGGCAGCGACGCACAGACTGAACTGTATACTCAAACCTGTCTGGCTTGCCTGCTTGCATTAAAGAAAAAAGATCAGGCATGGAACTTTTTTCAAAAACACTTGTCTCATTACCGCGACACGCCGCTGGCAGACTTTTGGTTTAGCTAAAAGAACGGTATGATCGCCGCTCCAAATAAAGTAAGGTACCTGCACGTGACGATTGAACAACAGACCCGTAACTGGGTCGCTTCTTTTGTAATTAAATTAAATCTATGTCCTTTTGCCCGCCGGGAAATGGATCGCAATACGATACGTATTCAGGTCTGTGACGCAACCGAAATTGAACCGGCACTGGACGCCGTGATTACAGAAGCAAAATTATTGGATGAAACAGCAGATATTGAAACGACATTGCTGGTTTTTCCCTCTTTCGTCAGTGATTTTTATGATTACCTGGATTTTGCTGATTTGGCTGAATCCCATTTACATTTGAATAATTATGAAGGCGTTTACCAACTAGCCACTTTTCACCCTGATTATTGTTTTGCAGATAGCGCTCCTGACGATCCTGCAAATTACACCAACCGCTCTCCTTTCCCCATGCTGCACCTTTTACGCGAAGCAAGCCTGGATAAAGCTATTGCCTACTATGGCGACACATCAGCTATCCCGGATAATAATATCGCCTGTCTACGTCAACTGGGGCTGGATGGAATTCAGAAATTGCTGTCTGGAACAAATTAATGGAACAAAAAGTGATAGATATGAGTTACATACAGCAGAATTGCTTTTAACATATTGGATTGATAGGATACACTTTGTTTGAAAATATGGGGCTTTATTTATGTTCAGATTTTATCCCAATGGCTTTTCTAGTAGTGAAATTAGACAATATACAGCATTTAATGGCGTTTTATGCATATCAAATTACAATCCGAAAGATTTTCATGCTGATTTGCTCGTTGGATTTAACCCTATTGGCAAATTAGTTAGCCTATCATCCACTTTTTGTAAAGAAGAGAATTCGTGTCTACAGAAACATATGTTTTCCATGAGTATTAATGAGGCCTCTGAGCTCACTTTAACTTTTAATTCATGCTGTTTCTATGTTGAAACCCTGAAAATTCCTGATGAAGTATTAGCAAATTTAGAAAATTGCCTTACATACTTATACCACCACTCACATTATCAGACAGCTGCAAATACACCTCTCAATCCTAAACCATTATTATTAGAGCTGGCTTCATGTGTAGCAGCACATAGTGCTGTTGCAAAAGAAAACCAGGGAAATATGGAGGAAATCGTTAAAAACATTCCTTTCTTAATTCAAGCGATTACAGATACCTTTTATAATGAGGTGGAAAGGTTTGAGACAAGCGCAACGATGTCGCTTAGCTGAGTAAAAGCCGTATTAAATTTAAGTCTGGTTAATCCACTTATCAAACTTATTTCTAATATAGTTACCACTAGATTTCCTCATCTTCTGCAGCAGCAATAGCCTCTGATAATTTTTCAGTATTGTCCAGCACCAGCCAATGTTAAATTAATGCTTCAATTCCGTGTCGATCAGCAATATTGAGTAATTTCAAAATAGCCCCATGGGCATGACGCTTACCTTGTTCCAGACTACGAACCATGGCTGCGCTTACATTAAGGTACTTGGCAAAAACAGCTTGGCTTACTTTTTGTCGTTTACGTAGTTCCTGAATTTCTTCACCTGTGTACTCTATCAATTCTGGTAAGTCATTAACGGTCAATTGCCGCAATGTTTTTTTATCAATAAGCTCAGCCCGGTGTAATCCTTCGGCAATCGAATTAATGGTATCTTGTAAATTAGACATTTTTATCTACCTCCCACAGCTCGCCAATAGTTATCATTCTCTGAATATCAAGTTCAGAAAGGTTTAGCAAAATAGCGGACAATGATTTTAATTTTTTTTAGTTCACCTGCAGTAATGTTACCTTTTTCATTTTTTGAGAACAAATGTAGCCAAATTATTTTATCATTAGCTTTATAGGCAAGAATAGTTCTTGATCCGCCACTTTTTCCTCTTCCCTCTTTGGTGTACCCTAATTATCAAATGTATATTTTAGTCACTATCATTGTCTAAATGCTTAACCCAGTCTTCAAACGCTTCATCCTCAAATTGATAAATTCCATAATTAACTTTCGTTATTAAATTTTTATTGGATAAACGTCTTAACGCATTTTGAGCCGTGTTTTTATTGACATTATTACCAATCCCAAGAGACTCACCTATCTTTTTCAGGGCCGATTGACCATGTAAGTCGCTAACACCATCCGCTATCATTGATAAAATCACTTTATCGGCCGGAAGCAAAGCATCCCACTGCCGTTTAAAATGCTTATCACTAAAGACCTTTTCTTTGGTATAAGCTAAGGCAGATGAAGAACCTTGTTCTGGGTTACTTAAATAATATTCGATGTATCGCCTGAGAAACTCTGGGGTATTTTTAAGTTGTTCAAAAGCCTGCAATGCTTCATCTAACTTAAGGGGGAATTTAGATATGTTATTGACTCTATTGACCATTGCCTCAACAAAATCGTTGCCTAATAATTCGAAGGGTTCTAACGGTGCCCAATTATAAAAAGGCTCAGAAGCAACCCCAAACATCCTTCGTAATGTATTTTCAGAACTTCCCGCAAAAATGACTTTAATGCTTTCTTTTCTTACATCCAAGGCAGCCCGTAGCGCATGGGCAAACGACGCATTTTCTTCATAAGCAAGGACTTGAGCTTCATCAATAACCAAAACTAATTTATATTTTTTTTGATCATAGGCATTCATTGCTTCCATTAATAATATTCCAGCTATACGCTTTGAGTCAGATAAGTCAGCTTCTAGCTGGCCTTCGCCAATCCCTGGGATTTTTCCAGATGCTTTAAGCCGCTTAATCGTGATTGGTTTATTTAAGCTTGCCCAAATTCGTGAAAAACCTTTAGGCTCTAATACTTTGTAAAATTCAGCAACAAATGCCGTAGCCGGATCCATCTCCAGCTCCCAAAGGCTGATATAAACAACCAAATAACCTGCCTTCTCAGCGGCTGGTATAAAATCTTTTTTTAGAAATTCAGTTTTCCCCATTCGCCGTCTCGCAAATAAGCCGCGGGCAGAAGTTAAGCCGATTTCAAAAAGATCTAAATATTTTTTAGCTAATAGGGGGCGGGCAAAATGCCAGTCATTTGGTTTGGACATTACTTCTTCTTGAATTTTCTTAATTAAATTAAGAAGTATTATATACCTTACTCACTTATGGGCAATAGTGTAAATTTACTTGACCACTACATTTAACGTATAGTTATTATCTAATCGCAACTTAAAGGGACTTTATGAAAATATATAAAAGGACGCATATTCCTGAAACAGTATGGGAGCTTTTTAACACCGAAAAGGGATTATCAATAGAATTGTTACAACAGGCAATTGATGTAGGCGATCCGTTTAAAACATATTCATTTGCTTTACAAATGATTGAAATATTTGGCGGAAAACGTCTGATTCAATACTACCGAGACAATCCTCCTTTTTCTATAATTGAATTATTACAATATAATCCTTACGCAATTCGAGATTTTATATGTCATGATGGTATCGATGAAAAAGGATATAGATTTCACAATTGGCTGCTTCAAAACAAATTAAAAATGCCTACTTTTCTGGTAAAAGACGGATTTTATCATATATCAGAGTTATGTGATGAGTCTGGAATAGAATATCTAAACCGGAAAATTCTTAACTCCCCTCAGCAAGATAAACAAGCTGAACTTGAAAAACTGGTACAACTTGGGATGTGCGAGCTTTCGAAAAATAAGCGGGAAGTTTTAGCTGATAGCCTTTTTATTGGTCCGATTTATGGTTTTGATACTACTGGTGATCGATTTCTAATTTTCAAAAAACATCAACAGAAACACATCTTTAAAGACCAACTTGCCGTGCAAAATGAGGATGCCATTACAGGTATGGCGACGACAATGATTTAATTAGACCTGAATAGCTCACCCACTTGTTAATCCCCCGAAAAATAACTGATGTTAAAAGCATATTGTCTATTAATTTATAAATTGATAGACATTCATATATATTGGTTCATAGCTACAGGCAAAATCTGCGGACTCTAATCCTGCCTTAGCTGAAAGATGGGAAAACAACATGAATATTAAATTACTTTTAGCAAGTCTCGGTCTTTCATTAACCCAACTCTCTTTTGCATCCTATGACCTGTCATCGGTCAATATACCTGAAGAAGCACGACCGCAAATCGATAAAAGCTTAATTACTGAACAAATGCAAGAAATCCAGGAAAAGGGTTATATTGAAAGAAATAGCCTTAAATATGAATATTTAAATGGAATTGAAAGCCGGATTAATTATGAAGCACAAGGGAAGGTTAAAAGCACCCATCTTCGGAAAAGTTTAGCAGAAATATTTGCTGTTCCCTCATTAAAAACTGTTCCCTCGACGGTTAAAAAAACGACCTTAGGATTTGCTCCGGTGGGCACCTTTGACCCGAATGCCGGATGGACTGGGATCACTGAAATTTTTAAATCAAATGATATCGGTATCTGCCAATTTTCACATTTTGATTTGAAAGCCGGTAATGGTGCTTATTCCTTATCTAAAGACAATGATCGCCGCGATGTTAATGGCAAATACACGTATGTTGAAGTCACAGGTAAGGAAAATGAAGGATTTGATTATAAGGTAGCGTGGTTTGAAGAGTTAAATATGTATACCTTAAGCTGTATTAATAAAGCCTTTTCAAAGGACTTTATCCAGCAGGTAATCAATTTGGCTCAGCAAATCGATAGGGGATAAGTGATTTAATTGCTCATTGTTTTTTTGAACTGTTCAGGACTCCACTCAAGAGCAGCTTCTCTTTAATGGTTTTTACCTCGTGAGTGAATTTTTTAGGTCTTTTGGAATTTTTTCGACGTAATTGATAGGAAGATGCGGCCTGATCAGGACAATAAACGCCATTCAATCGAGTATTTCTTTTTAATTCCCTTGATATTGTGGAAGGAGAAACCTTAAGTTCCTTTGCTATATCTTTTTGTTGATAGCCTGCTTTCAAAAATGCTGCAATTTACAACGTAGTGCATAATTTAAATGTTTGGAGCCGGGTCTTCAAAGTGCTATAAGCAAGCAGTTGTAAGGCAAACCCTATTCTACCAATCTTAAAATAGACGGATCACGTCTAAACAAGAATGCAATCAGGGTTCTAGGGCGTGTTTTTAAAGTTATTTCTGGGCTCCAAAAGCAATAAAATGGTCTGAATTTATGCTCGATTTCGTTAAATAGAGCCGGCTATTCGCCTCAATCGGCCAAAAATTCAGCCTCATTTTCTTGCTTTTTCGCTTCCAGAAAAACTTTAAAAACACGCCCTAGTCTGAAACAATAAATAAAAAATTTAGTAAACCAGTATAAATACGTATGTACAAACATAAGCAGATCGCATAAAATACGCTCAATATTTATTTTTTGGTGGTTAGCATGTCACTTTTTGTTGAGCTTGAAGGAACTGCCGGGATGATTCTTAAGCCCGGAAAGAGCAAATCTCTTTTTTTTAAGCCTTTTGAGTCAGCCGGTGATGTTGCTTGCCGAGGCTCTTCAATTATTGTAGCGCCTGCCCTCCTAACAGGGGAATCAATTGCACTTATTGCATTAGCCGGCTGGGAACTATTAAAAGCTATAGGCAATTTACTCACTTTTAATTTTTCAGAATTAGCAGAAAATAGTGCATGGGGATTTTCTTCTTTAGAAGCTGCTCCTATGGTTCTGATTACAGCGTTAGCAAGTCCATTAATTAATTTAGTTGATTTTATTGGCAGCATAATTACCTCAATAAATCAGCAAACAAATCCGCCAGAAATAGATTATTGTAGCCCCTAGAAAAGACTTGGCCTGACCTCGCTCGTGCTAGCATGGAATAATGCATTACTTTTGCCTGCAAAGCGTCCTGCTGTATGGGCATCCTGAAAGGCGCTTAATTGCAAATCTATAATGGTTGAAGATTCTATTACTTAATTACTATAAATTAAGAAGCGTGCTTAAGCTCTACGATATAATTAAGATGCTGTCGTCTTAATTGATCTCTTATTAAAAGCTCTATTAATGGTTCGATAGAATATCCTAATGCATCCGCGATCTTTTTAGCGAAGGCAATTCCAACATCTTTTCTATTGTGCTCTACATCACTTAGAAATTGCTTAGAAACTCCTATTCTCTTAGCCAATTCAACTTGTGTTATTTCATCGCTTATACGCAAAGAATGAACCAATCCACCAAAAGTCATATCATTCCAAACATCCTTAGTTACATCTAAAGCATTTAACGTATCTGTTGATTTAGTATTCATGGGGATTTACCTCCGTAACCTCTACAAATTCAATTGTTCCGTTACTTTTAATTATATATATCGCACGCCATTGTTTATTTAATCGAATTGAACGCTGCCCTTTTCGATCGCCTAAAAGTAGCTCATCATGCCGCTTCCTTGTTTCTTCTAAACCTGATTTATTTACTGCCACTAACCAAGCTCTAAATTTTTCCTGAAGATATAATGGAGTCCGTTTTAAATCCTTTAAAGCGCTCTTTGTTATTTGGACTTCAGTTATCACATTATTTCTCTTTTTATTTTAACAGTACACCTATTTTGGTGTACTGTTAATATTAATTAATATTTGTAAATAAAGCTTGGGTTTTTCAGGTGGGCCAGAAAATTGATAGCGTCATTTAATGTGGGTCGAGATTCCGTGATAAAGTCAATTAATGTGTACGACACTTGCTGACTACGTTATCAAATAAGAAGGAATGGGGGTATCTTTTTAAAGGCTAAACATTCATCACCCCAAACTCATAGAGCAACTAGATAAAGTACTACGATATTTAGCTCAAAAACATCACTTATGGGATTTGATAGTTTGTTAGCCGGCAATGTACTTGACTTGGGTTTTAAATGAATTTTCTTGTTGTGTAATATCAAGAAAATACTGTAAATGTGGTAATAAACTTGGTTTACGTGACATAAAATCGATCACCTCATTTGAGCTAAACCCATAGAGGCTGTGATGATTTAGTAGAGAAATAAAATCGCTCATACCTTTGATAACATCTTGAATATTATCCTCTTTGCTTCCTAGCGCAATTTTATTTGGATTACTTAATATTGTTAAAGGCAAGCCATTCATGGCCAGTAAAAAATTCATGAGTAACATGGAAAAGGAGCGCGTATTTGCGTCAGCAAATGGGTGTAGCTGTTCGCACGATTGAATAAAATTAATTATTGTTTCTAATTTTTGAAGCGGTGTTGTTGATTGGCTTAATGAATCCTCATACTTAAAAATCAATTCTTTTATTCTATTTTCTAAAGTTATCTTTGGCCTGTCGGGCTGATAACTTTTAAGGTAAGCGAAAGGCGCTTTTTGTAAACATTTACAAATGATTTTTGCTACCTCTTCAATTGAATGACAGGAAATCAATTCGTTAAAATAGGGAGTTAAGATATTTAACGCTTCATCGATTTCTCGCTCATTTTCACCGTGACAATACTTTCTAAATTTCTGTATGTCTATAGCCCGATGATTTTTTATGATACCAACAACATCCATGAAAAACTCGCGAGTAAAATCAATTTCTAATTTTCCACCATAACCGACATTTAAGCCAATATCATGTTTACTCGGATCAGAGAGCAAGGCTTCAATAAATTCCTTTACTCCTTGTTCAGATATACTTATACCTGTGCTACCAGAATCGGTTGTCCTAAACTCGCCTTTTATATCATTATTGCCTTTATAATCATAATTTAAGTTAGCCACGTTGTCGGTTGCTAATTGGTGTATCAACTTTATAGTCTCAACGTTTAATTCTCGCCCTTCTCTAAAAAGCTCATCATATGCCCGATACATAGCTTTCAAATAGCCTGGTTCATTTAATTCAAAAATGAACCAGCCTTTATCGAGTTTAAGTAAATCGCCAATAGTTAAATCATTCATTTCTTCTTCAGATAAGCGCCAAGATAAAGTGAAGCCTACTGCGCTATATAAATAACTTTGCTTTAATTTTTCGCTTTTTTCAATTTCTGTAATGTATTTTTTTATTGTTAAATTAGGGTAGTCTAGAGCGCTATAACCATTGGCCAGTTTTTTATTAAATATAGGACAGTTAACTAATCCTCGGCCTGACTGTAGGCGGCCATCGACAAACAAGCGCCAAATTTCGTGGCTAGGGATATGTGAGCGTAGGGTCAAAAGGTTGCTGCTTTTATAGGGTGCATAACTTTTCAAGCAATTTTCAAACTCGTCTTTTAATGATTTAGTTTTAAAAAAATTAAACATGATTCATCTATCATTATTAGGTATTGATTGAATTATAGTCTATGTCTACCCCTATATATGTGAGGCAGCCTTCTTCGGGTTAGATGTGTCCGGGCTTTTACTCCTTAAAGTTTTTTATCTTTTTTGAGGCAGCACAGATGCCTCTCGCCGTCTGGCAAATAAGCCACGGGCGACATTTAAAAGATAAACTTCAGTTGCGAAAATTTTATATCAACAATTAGAGTTATTTGTTGACAATTTTTATTCAGCTGTGTTAACGTGTTTATTGACCAATAATCAATCATACTGGAGAATTATTATGTTGCACCGTTATGCTCTAAGAACACTGCTTCGTACAGACAACTTGCTGACTACGTTATCAAATAAGAAGGAATGGGGGTATCTTTTTAAAGGCTAAACATTCATCACCCCAAACTTCGCACCGTTTTTACCAAACGCAGCCTAATCAGCAAATCCTAAAAGAATGTGATGTAATTACAAAACAATTCCTTGATTTACATACTCGTTATGCTGAATCTCAACCATTAGAACATATCGACACCATTATTACTTATGCTAATGGACATTTATCGCTATGGGTTAAAAAGACAGATAAGGTTATGGAAGAACATCAAACCCTTGCAACACCCGCGCTTGAAGAGGATTACAAAATAGCTAAATCATTAACCCATGTTTCTGTTACTTTTATGTTAATTATTCAAGACATCATTAAAAATGAAAAAAAATCAGCCCAGCATATAAAAGATTTAGAGCTGGTAGCCCAGCAATTAGCCAGATTAGAAAACATAAGCGGGGAAAAGTCGGAATACCTTATAATTATTAAACAGATGACCGAGCATTGGCATAAGTTAAGTGTGGAAACCTCTCTTTCGAAAATCAAGGATTTTCACGTTCAATATTTGTCAGAGATAACGCCCTCTCATGAAAGACTTGCTCATAGAGCAACCAAACTACAGCTTGAAGGTATACACCAAATAATATCCACCTGGGTTGTTGAAAATAACCTTCAGCTCAACAGAACACGCGTGCTTATTTCTTGTGCTAAAGGCCCAAGAGAAAAATTGATTGAAAAACAATATATGCAGTGGCTTTACTCACAACAGGGTATTGGAGATTGGGAAAATAATATTATTTGTGTGGAAATGTTGCCAGAACAATTAACAACTGTAACAACTCATGAGTTAATCACGTTCTTAAAGAAGCAACAATTTAATGAGCAAATTGGAAAAATCATACTGGGAGATCATAATGCCATGAACAAAGATATATTAGGCGAATATGCTCCTAAGGTACTTCCAACATTATGCCCAATAAAAGCAGTGTCAAACCGAATAAGCGCTTGCAAGGACGCGTTATTCTCACATTTATTAAATAACCAACTAAAGAGTAAATCTCAACCTAATATGGATAACATAAAAATATGCCCTTTTAATCCAGGATAGTATTTTATCTTATAATCAGGAATAATTTCATCGAGTAAGCCAGGGTTCTTACACAAGACCAAAACGAGTTTGCAATGGCTAGACATATGCTCTGTGATGAGCACTGGTCAAAGCTACGAACAATAATGCGCGAACAAGGGATTTATGACAAGCCCCATTTATTGGCAACGCTGATATGGATTAGGGCTTGTATAAATGCAAGACACCTAGTGGAAAATTTGTTTGCGATAATAAAGCATTTTAGAGGACTTACTACAAGATTTGACAAACTAAAGCGCAATTATGTGTCTGTGTCGCTATGGTTTGCGCTCTCCTGTGGGTTGCCTATGTGAGTTGTCAACAGACCCTAGAAAAGACTTGGCCTGACCTCGCTCGTGCTAGCATGGGATAATGCATTACTTTTGCCCGCAAAGCGTCCTGCTGTATGGGCATCCTGAAAGGCGCTTAATTGCAAATCTATAATGGTTGAAGATTTTAAAGACGTAATTTTATTTTTGGCGAACATTTTTTGTAAGGCTATCCAGGTTAGAACCAGTAACTGTGAAGCTGAAATATCTGTCTCCGCATCAACAAACTGCTCACGATTAAGTCGCTTTATACAGTCAATGCTTTGGGGTGCGTTACCTACCTCAACCATCAGCCCGGCAATCATGTCATTCAATTTCTCATCCTGTATTTTCGCTCCATGCATAAACATAAGCATCAAAGCCGTTTCAGTCATTAGAGAATAATTGTTCTGTTTATCTGAGATATTTTGCAGATAATCAATCACGCCTTTCCGCGCTATAGCCGACCCTTCCTTCGCCGCCCCTTCACTCAGACCTTGGACGCACAACCAGTAGATATTCAAGAAATGCACAGGGCTGAGCTCATTATTCTGAATCTTTTCCCAATAGGGCATAACGTCTTCATGCAGGAAAATCTGAGAATAATTCAGCAACTGGTCATATATGACATTAAGACCTTCTGATTTAATATAATTGAAAAAATCAAGCGACATATCTCCCAGTGCAAATCCCCAGCCGTTAGCGCTACCCTCTCTGCATGCCCGCTCATCAGCATAAGAGGCTGCATCGCGGAAACGAAACTTACCCAGTGCGTTAACAACCCGCTCTGGGTAAGGATGATGTGCGAGGCGCAGCACATTAAGACCTGAAGTTTCCAAATCCGACATATGAAGCGACGCGGGTAACTGATATTTACGACTTAATTTGTTAAATTTAGCGAATCTTACATCAAATTTTTTCTTTTTTTGCGCTGCCTTTACTGCAATTTCTGCTTGCTCAGACATAATTTTCTCAAAGGCACGTGTTAAGTCTGCTTCTGTTGTATAACCTCTTGTATAAAAATCAATATTGGCACTGATGTTATTGTGGGTTGTCTCTACGGCCCTACGCTTTATTTGATTCTTCTCAAACACACTAAGTTCTGCCTGCCCCGCTTTCAGAAGATTTGTTTTGATGCATAAACCAAGCTGCCAAAGTTTCACCAGTCCATGCCCCAAATTTTCTGGCTCAGGGTGTTTCATAAGCAGCTTGATGAGACCAGGATTTTCATGCAGCGCAGACTTGCTGGTATTGGAATTCATCGTTTGTAAATGCAGTGCATTAAGGCTATCCACCCATTTATTCAGCTTATTATCTTTAAACAATTTGACAACCTGCTCAAGCGATATTAAATTTGCAAAATGTATGCCTGCGCTCAGTCTTTGCAACGATGTGTTGATGCTTGCGAAGGCCGATAAATTATCTCTAAAAACGTCAAGCATCTTTTCGCGTGCATCATGTATTTCTCCAAAATAATCATTTCCCTGGTTATAGGCAAGACCTCTGTTACAGGAAGTAATCAGCAGCGCCGCAAAGCCTTCCGGAGAAGAAAACAGGGGAGCTCGGTTCGCTAAATCCTTTAAATATTTCTTATAAGTTTCCTGGAGTGTCTGAGAGCCATCATTTGCCAGCGCCCGTTTAAAAACCAGAATGCCGTTTTGAAATGCTGCAGCGTTCGGATAACTGACAAGCACAGCAAACTCTTCTTTTCCCAGTTGCTGTTCATTCGTGAATCGCCACATGTTCATGAGCCTTGCAGAATTAAAGGCTAGAAAAAAATCAAGCAGCCAACGTCTAAATCGCCCGCTAAGCGAGTTATCGGTAATGAAATGATGGTAGTTTTTGCAAAATCCAAAGACCGCATCCGTTCCGTATTGGGCTTGATACGCTGCAGAGCTTCCAGATCGGTCCATTTTTGAGATGTAGAATTGCAATAAAAAGCGTTTCATCTCTGACGGAAAAAAAAGACGAGAAAACCAGCCCAATTGCTCGAATTGCGAGCGAATTTTTATCATAATGTTATCGTATTCGCGAAGCAAATTACTCATATTTATATCTTCCCGCCAGATAAAGGCTAAATATCAACAATTTGAGCAATATACGATCATAAATTATCACTGTCAAGATTTATGTATCGTGAGGAACAAGGGGTGTTGTTTCTAATAAATTAGTTGAATTACATAATCAACATGAATAAAGCCATTCCAATCATCATTAAATTTTCAGTGAGTGAAATAAATCCTAAAGGTACGTTACTGTCGCCTCCCACACAGGCACATTTAAGTTCACGTTTGTCGATATAAACAGCTTTAAATACTGAAAGTGCACCTACAGTTCCAATAAATAAGGCAATTGGAATAGAAAGCCAATTTAACGCTCCTGCAATCATTAATATTCCTGCTAAACCTTCAGCAAATGGGTAAATATAGCTGTAAGGAACCCAGCGTTTGGCCAGGAGGTCATAGTTTAAAAACATGGTTGAAAAACTTTCGATATTCTGTAGTTTTAATAAAGCAAGAACTGCCATGCTAAAAGCAATAAACCAGCTTAAAACATGTGATGTAAACGGGTTACCAAAGCTAGCATAACTAACTGCCATTGCCATTAAACCTGTAATCGCGAACAGCACCATGACGGGGCGATAACTTTTTTCTTTTGGATCTCTTACTTTCTTTCCGAGGTAAAGTCGTAAATCGTCATAACCACCTACTCGCTCATCATTGATAAAAATTTGAGGGGTGGTTTTTACATTGTGTTTATCCTTAAACGTATCGACCTGTTCACGGGTTGTTAACCAATTATCTTCTACCTCATAGCCTTGACGTCTCAATAAATCTCTAGCTTTAAGACCATAAGGACAAACATGATGCCCCATCACCATACGATACAAAACAGCTTTTTTAATTGAGGTATTATTCATTTTTATCCTCTCTGATTGATGGCACAGCTTCACTTGTTATTATATTTTCGAATAGTTTAACTGCTCGTTTCTAATTTCAACA
The DNA here is from genome assembly GCF_042649825.1 of Legionella dresdenensis. Classification (NCBI taxonomy): domain Bacteria; kingdom Pseudomonadati; phylum Pseudomonadota; class Gammaproteobacteria; order Legionellales; family Legionellaceae; genus Legionella; species Legionella dresdenensis. The sequence continues at coordinate 40,619 of NZ_JBHSAB010000014.1, forward strand.
TTTTGACCATTTGCAGTGACAGATTTCCACTTTAGTTGATGGACATTGCTGAACATATTAAAATCCCCCTTTTCTAACCACCCCAGGTCAATCATTTTTTGGAGAACAGCTCTAGTTCTGGCTCCTGAGTAGTTTGCTATCTGTCCTTGGGCATTTCTAAAAATATTATCAGTAGTTATTCCAGATTGCGTATGATCAAAAGCGCTTCGTGTAAAGAAGCTGCCAAAGCAGCCAGAATGTCTATTTTCCAAATAAAGATTAGTGAAGCGATTTAAAAAATTTTCAACACGTTCTTTTTTTGCTTTTAATTTTGCCTGTGCCTCAGCAATTGCCCGCGCTTCAGCTTTAGCTTGTGCCTCTGCTTTTACCTGCGCTTCTGCTCTTGCCCGCGCCTCTGCTTCTGCTCTTGCCCGTGCCTCTGCTTCTACTCTTGCTCTTGCCTTCGCTTCTGCCTTTGCCTGTGCTTCGGCTCTTGCTCTTGCCTTCGCTTCTGCCTTTGCCTGTGCTTCGGCTTTTGCCTGCGCTTCTTGCTTTGCAAGAAAATCAGCATATTCACTTAAAAAGGTGTCTTTAATTTCGGTGATTTCCTGGCAATTAGAATGCTCAGCTGGTGTTGATAACGATTGGTTGACATTGTTTAACTTTTTATAAACCGTGCTTTTTTCTTGAGTGTTAATTATCGTCCTTAAAACAGAAGGTCTATCTTTTTCAAATGCTAATGCAGCATCTTTAGGATGTTGGGCGCCAAATTCTATTAGCGCCATGATCTTATCATCATCACAGTCATTTGATAGCATGGCTAAATATACGGCATTTAATTTTTCCTTGTTAGGTTTTAATTTTAAATAATCAATCAATTTAGAATAATCTTCGGTCTTACTCCAATCTTTAAGTTCACCAGACTTTATTTTTTGTTCCATTATCGAATAAAGCTTGTTTATTCTGGCAAAGTATATATCGGTAACAACTTGCTGACCAAAAATACCAGCCTCTTCTGCCCTCGCTAAAAAATTCTCATCTTGACAGTGCAAATCCATATACGCTTCTGTATAGGGCACTCCATGGTAAATAATTTGGGAGTACTCATCATTGCTCAATAATAAAAGATCAAAGTTAACCTCCCCATTTAACAATCGAGCTTTTATAAGGGTTGTTAAGTTATCTTTAAGGTTTTTATCTGGATCTAAACGATATTCATATCTAAGAAATGCTTCTTTAGCACTTTTCAATAACTTTAAGACTGTGCTATTAACTAATGCCTTATTTCCATCGCTAAGTTGACCGCCAGAAGATTTGAAAGCTTTATACGCATTGATAATAATATTCAACTTGGCAATCTTACATGCTACTAACAATCCTTGTTCTGTAATCTTTAAACCTTCAATTTCAGCGACTTTACCTACTATAGATGAATCATTAGTTTTATAAGCGGCTGCAAGGGCTTTATCACCCTCTCCAGGTTGAGTAATACATGCTTTTGATGCAATTTTACTTACTATAGATGAATCTTTAGTTTCGCAAGCAGCAATGACCGCCTGCGAGCCTGCTGTAATCCCTTCAATCCCCTCAACTTTACTTACTATAGATGGATCTTTAGTTTTACAAGCGGCTATAAAGGCTTTATCACCGTCTTCAGGTTGAGTAATACGTGCTTTTGATGCAACTTTACTTACTATAGATGAATTTTTAGTTTCGCAAGCAGCAATTACCGCCCGCCATCCTGCTGTAATCCCTTCAATCCACTCAACTTTACTTACTATAAATGAATCGTTGGTTTTACAAGCGGCTATAAAGGCTTTATCACCGTCTTCAGGTTGAGTAATACGTGCTTTTGATGCAACTTTACTTACTATAGATGAATCTTTAGTTTCGCAAGCAGCAATTACCGCCTGCCATCCTGCTGTAATCCCTTCAATCCACTCAACTTTACTTACTATAAATGAATCGTTGGTTTTACAAGCGGCTATAAAGGCTTTATCACCGTCTTCAGGTTGAGTAATACGTGCTTTTGATGTAACTTTACTTACTATAGATGAATCTTTAGTTTCGCAAGCAGCAATTACCGCCTGCCATCCTGCTGTAATCCCTTCAATCCACTCAACTTTACTTACTATAGATGGATCTTTAGTTTTACAAGCGGCTATAAAGGCTTTATCACCGTCTTCAGGTTGAGTAATAAGTGCTTTTGATGCAACTTTACTTACTATAGATGAATCTTTAGTTTCGCAAGCAGCAATTACCGCCCGCCATCCTACTGCAATCCCTTCAATCCCTGCAACTTTACCTACTATAGATGAATCTTTAGTTTTACAGGCGGCTGCAAGAGCTTCATCATCACTAATTTCAGTCGCTCTAAGCCATGATAAAGCTTCGTTTGGATTTTTTCGAAGTTTTTCTAAAAATTGTTGAAATTTTGAGGGCGACATAAGGGTTCCTATAATTAATAGAAATAACTTCGTACCTTTTGGCAAGATATTTAAAGCAGTACAAAGGCCATTACAACAGATTGAATTATATACAATGAGACAATATTAAACAACGTTGCAGGCTGGATGGAATTCAGAAATTGCTGTCTGATAAAAAATCATAACCATTCGTCTATAATTAATACATATCCGATAAATTTAAGCTAAATAATATGTCATTAATAAATAGATTCTTTGAAAAAGCCCTTCCGGGCAAGCAGGCCGGGAAATTACAGGTTAAACTTAGCGGCGGCAGGCACCCTAACTATTTAATTTATTCAGAAGATAAAGATTTATTAGTAGCGATTAAGCGCCGATTTAAACTGCACAATAAACGGATTTGGGAAGAGAATCAACCAACGTTTTTACCCCAAAATTCTGATAAACCTCGGGAATATTTCCTAGAACTAACCACAGCACAAATGAATGTAGCCTGCAAACTTTTGAAAGCAGGATTTCGGATTCGCGATTTGGAGCAAGAATTAAGAAATCAAAATGCGTCTTTTGATGGAAGCCATAGATCAGATAAAAAGGATAGATTAGAAATTGATCTGGCTAGCAAAAGTGAACAAATCACTTTCCAACAATTTCGCGACGCTTATGAAAAACAATATAGATCTGAAATTTTCACTAACCCATTAAGTGCAATGAAAAGGCGCCTGCGGCAAGACAGAGAAATGGATATGACAGAAATTGAAAAATACGCCGATGACCACGCATCCAGCCGAACTGCCACGGTCTTGAACAGTTTGCGTAAAAAATAAATTTACTGCGACTATTTGTGATGATCGGCAGTTATAGACTTTATTAGATTAAGCTAGGGCGTGCTTTTAAAGTTTTTCTGGAAGCAAAAAAGCAAGAAAATGAGGCTGAATTTTTGGTCGATTGAGGCGAATAGCCGGCTCTATTTAACGAAATCGAGCATAAATTCAGACCATTTTATTGCTTTTGGAGCCCAGAAATAACTTTAAAAACACGCCCTAATATCAGATACAATCTGAACATTGCTCTCAGGGATTGATTGAGAGTTGGCATGAATAGACAAGCGCAATAACCCCTTTAAGGCTCCCTCCTGTTTTTTTTCATTTTTTAGCAATCGGTTAGCCTGTGTACGTAAGCCGTCTAAGGTTTCCTCAGCCATCCGCGGAAGCACATTGGCTAATTCATTAATATCTAATTTTGTCGTGCCGTTTTGTTCCATTTTAACACTAAAATAAAACGGAGGAACAGTCAATTGAGGTAAATAAGTAAACTCTTCCTTCTGACGTTTATAAAGTTCCTCATCTACCATTTTTTGAAATTGTGCCAGATCATCTAATGGCAAGTTCTCAAATGTCACATCCATATAGGTTTTTCCATCCAGTATGTGAGTTAATTCATGCCACAAAACCACTGCATCTACGCCCTTTAGAGTAACCTGCTGTGATTGCATATTTTTGGCAGGATCTTGATAAGCAACACTGATTTCTACCGGACTTTTTACGGCACAACGATTGGGACAAGGAACACTCAAGCAGGCATGGTTGAAATTCTGTGTTTCCTGACTTACAGAGATAATAATGGGATTGACCATAATGACTGCTGCCGGAAACGTTGTACCAGGATAGCGTTTTTCCACGCCAGAAACGTGCTCAGGACTATCATAAAACACACCGACGATAGCAAAACGAAACGGCCGTGCAATAGCCGCACATTGATTCGCCGCGATACCCGCCCCGCCTGCCTGAATAAGCACCGATTTCGCATGCTCAATCTGCCCGGATAATTCAAGATGCTGCTCAGCTGTTGCATCTTCAGGGAAGGGAATACCAGGCTGATGTAAAATGGGATCCCCTATCACTCGGATTACAGGCTGGGCTTGAGAAACAAAATAGCAACGCTTATCACGTATTTCATACAGCGCATGGAAATGTAATGATTTTTTATTACCATCCAATGCCGTAAATGATAATTTATACTCTAAAAAAGTTCCGGCAGGATTGTTATAAGTACTACAGATATTAAGATTTCCCCAGGATTTTATCTGTGATGAAAATTCTTTCATCCACAATAAATCGACTTCTTTGCTATGAGAAGTTCTGTTAATTAATGCCTCTGCATACTCAATAAGCGCAAGATCGGGTTGTTGTAACAACCAAACAGCTGTAAGCCTGACTTTTAGGGTTTCGAGTGGTTGCGTAGGGTAATAGGTTAAATCAAGAACTTTGTCTTCAAATGCTTTAAAAATATTTTGTGCTGATATTTTCATATAATATTACCTTACAGCGATTCTGTTGAGAAAAATTTACTAGCTTGTTTACTTTGATTAGTTTTATTTAATATTAAAAGTCGAAGCCCTACCAGGCAAAAAATACAGGAGCCAATTAGATAATATGCTGGTGAATAAGCAATACCGGATACATGTTTTACTATATATAACATTCCAAGTGGTGTAATTCCCGCAGCAATACTAGCAGTAATTTGATATATAAGTGCGAGGCTAGTACATCGTAATCGAATTGGGAAACTCTCAGTAATTAAAACAGGAGCAATGGAGTAATAACAAGCAGATGGAATGCAAAATAATAATTTAATTAATAAAATTTGCATATAATTCCCCGTACTTAACAGAGCGAAATAAGGCACTGCAAGTATTAAAAATGCAATTGTGGAGTAGGTTAATAATTTAATCTTGTTATAATAATCAGAGAATAATCCAAATATAGGGATGAGTGGGATAAGAAAGATTAGGCAGATTGTGTTCATTCCTAATGCTTGATACTGTGAAAAATGATTAATAATAGTCATATGAATAGGAGAATAAACAAAAAGAGCAACAGTTTCTCCTACACCCAGCCATGTAATAGTAATAATTGCAAAACAACGTATAGGATAAGACTTAATTAGCCCAAATGATGAATATAGTATATCTCTCTTTTTGCTTTCGTTTGTATTAGAATTTTCTAAAATAAACTCCAAACTTTCTGGCAAAGAACGCCTAATCCAAAACCCAATAAAAGTACCCAAAATAGCCAAGATAAAAATTACACGCCAACTCCAGTAAGGTAAGATATTTTTTTCAATACAATAAATCAATAAAAAAGCTAAAAGCGAAGCCAATAGACTACCTAAATTGAATCCTACAGAGACCCAACTCCCATAAAACCCACGCTCATCTTTTTTAGCACTCTCTATTAAATACGCAATTGAACTGATATATTCTCCACCTACAGAAATATTTTGCAGTACTCTAAAAAGCGAAAATAATAGCGTTGATGTTAAGCCAATTGCTTGATATGAAGGAATAACTCCAATAATCGCTGTACAGACACCAACCATAATAATAGAAAAAATAAGCGTTTTTTTTCTGCCAATTTGATCAGCAAACAACCCTATAATCAAACTTCCTGCAGGACGAGATAAATAACCTATAAAAAAAATACAAAAAGTATTTATAAGATTATTTTGAATAGAATCAGTTGGAAAAAAAGTAACAGCAATTATTTGAGCAAAAAAAGCACAAATCATAACATCAAAATTTTCTAACAAATTTCCAATTACACCACTTGCAATAATTCGCTTATTAGTATGGGAAATTTGCTTCAATACATTCAACATAGCAAACTCTATGAATTATTAATAATAAGTTTTAGGTGTTTTTTCTTATAAGGCTCTTCTATCAAAGGGGAAGCATATTGGCAATATTGTTGGTAAATAGGTTGTAATTGTTTATAACCATAATCTCCTAAAGCATATAATGCCGGTACTAGCTCCTGATAATATGAGCGCATATCAACTCCAGTATGTCTTGTAGCGAAATTATATATAAAATGAAAGCTATTTATTTTCCGCATCACACTTAACCCTAAAGAGAAATGATGTTCTGTCTCTTTAACTCGTTTTATTTCATTTTGGTATCCAGCAGTATATGCCTTTTCCCAAAATAATATTTCTTGATTAACATAGGTCTGCGGCCTAAAGGATAGATCGTGTTGCCATAGCCCTTGAACAAGTAAATTGAATTCTACAGAGGGGGTCATTGAAAAAATAACCATTTCATCACCTGGATTAATCAAAACTAGTGAAACATGATCAATGAAATACAAACCTTTTAAATCAGCTAACTTCCTGGATATTTCTTTTTTGTGCTTAAATAAAATATCAATAATATTAGGATGGATGCTAGTAATGACTGAGGACATTAAGTCTAATTGCCGCATAATTTTATATCTTGCTCAGATTTATTAAGTAGCATCGCTGATGATATCATCATATCGATGATTTTATAGAGTGTATCTCGATCTACATTCAGGTGAGCAGCATCATAAACTGTTTCAATAATAAAATTGACTACATCTTCAGTATCATAGGAAAAAGGCAACAACATTAAACTTTTATTTAGAATATACTTTAATATAAATTTATCTATTTCAATTAAGTCAGATGATTTAATTTCGGAGGATTTATACTTATTTGGCTCATCTCCAAACAACAAATTAGCAGGATGACAGTGTAAATGGTTAGCAATTTTCATAATTACTGAAACCTCTGGCAAAACCTGACCAAGAGCATATTTTCTGGCCATTTGATATGAACACCCTGCGATAGATGCCAAAGAGCTGATATCAATCCCTCCTCTTGCTCGTCGCGAGGCATAGCCCCTCTCACACATAGCCTGCGTCAATCGCTCCGAAAATTTCTTGGTAATATCACCTTTACTCATGAAAAAAACCTGTCATATAGTATCAAATTATAACCAAAATCTATCATAACTCTAAAAATATGGCAATTTAACAATAAACTTTATTTTCAGTAAAAAATAATTTTACATAAAATATATTTATGTTTACTATAAACAACAAAATTGCTTTCCTAAAACACTTAACAATGCGAAACGGGAAGTTATGGAAGCAAAAAACTAGATTGATAACATCAAATAATCAACTAAAAACAACAGGGAGAAAAAATGGAAGTAACTGAGGGCTCACATAGCACCCAATATCGATACAAAATTATTGCCCAAAAATTTGTTTTACCTAATGGTAAATGTTTGTTGGCAATTCGAGACCAGCAAGACAATATCATCATGCATATCTCACCAGGGCTCGCCTTTCGAAACAATGAAATGCTAAGTGACATGAGTCCGCAAGACATTAAGCTTGTAGGATATATCTATGCCAGTGAACATGTAAACACCCCATAATTAGTGGCATAAACAATTTTAATTAGGCGTAACACTATGAGAAACCACTTAAGTTATTAAATTTAACTGGCAAGAGAACTCGTTCAGCTATCTTGGGCCTATATGGGGATAGTTGTAATCGGTTGTTAGAATTAGAGAATTGGCTTATTGACAAACAGAAGTTTTACTAATTAGTATCGCGCCTGTAACAGCCATAAATGGAAAAGGTTACTAACTAGCTTTTTTAACTGTGCTAGAAGTTCAACACGCAATATTTTTGATTTGTAGTATAAGGAAGATTTTAATGGAACCTCGAAAAACGGTCGCAGTCATAGGCTGTGGAGCCTCCGCCGTAGCTTTTTTACACTCTTTTGTAGATATATGCATAGATAACCAAATAGATTACCTGGATTTTATTATTTTTGAACCATCTTCTGAATTGGGTTCTGGCTTAGCCTATCAAACTGATACCGACAATTTAATTATCAACAGACCACTTGAAAGTATGTCTGTCAATGTAAATATATCTTCTGACTTTAAACATTGGATGGATAAACATCATATATCTTCAAAAGATATAATTACTGATGGACACACTACTTATTCATCAAGACCGCTATTCGGTAAATACTTAAGTGATACACTTGAAAAAGTTTTACTCAAAGCACTCCAAAACCACATACAAATCAGAATTGTACGCAAGACTGCTATAAAGGTATTAAAAACAGAATCATATAAAATTATCACAGCAGATAACGAAGTGTTACATTCTAATTATATAATATTTTGTACTGGGAATAACCAACCTCATGACATATACTCACTTAATGAAACTCCTTCTTATATAAATAACCCTTACCCTCTTTATCCCAAAATCAATAGTATCCAGCATAAAAAAACAATAGCTGTTTTAGGTAATAGCCTCACTGCCATCGATATTGCTCTTGCTCTATCTAATAAGGGATATAAGGGGAAAATAATTTTGTTCTCTCGAAGTCCTAATTATCCTAAAGTACGGGGGCCTATTAGACCCTATAAGTTAAAATTTCTTACAAATTGTGCCCTAACAAATATTAAACAAACAAAAACCAAAATTTCACTTAGAGATCTGCTACGCTTGCTCAGGAAAGAACTGAAGACATCCGGCACAGATTGGAAAATGCTTTTTAAGGAAAACCTGGAAAATCAAAGTGCACTTGCAGTGCTTGAAAATGAAGTTACACAGGCCAATTTGCACCGTAGTTGGCAATCCATATTATGCGCAACAAATGAAATTATTGAGTTATCATGGAGTATTTTAACCAACACGGCCAAAATACAATTTCTAAAAAAATATTCCAGGGTGTGGTTAAATAACCGTACGCCTATCCCCCTAAGCAATGCAAAAAAATTAATCAAAATTATAAAAATAGGACAACTTGAGTTTATTCCCAGGATAAATTCTATTGTATACGATAGCAGACTTCAGAAATATTCAATAAGAACAGAAAATAATGCAACGTATCTATGTGAAACGGTTATCAATGCTACAGGACCTTCACGCTATATACACAGCTGTGATTTTTTAATGAATAGTTTATTAGAGGAGGGCTTGGCGCGAGAGAATGCATTTGGAGGGTTAGATGTTGATTTTGAAACAGCTTCTCTTCTGGATAGTGAAGGCAATAAGGATAATAACTTAAGATTATTAGGCCATAATACTACTGGTACTTATGGCTATACAAGCTCATTAGAAATGATCACAAAAAAAGCTCAAATCATCGCTATTAATTTAGCTAATTTAATACAGGAAACCAATTATGATAAAAACAAGATGGTTAATGATGCCCGTGTTGATCCTTTTGGTCATATTGCCTCGTTTATCAATTGACTTATATTTACCTTCGCTTCTGAATATCGGAAAAAAATTTCATACTGATAGTGCAACCCTGCAGATGACGCTTACTTTTTTTATGTTGGGGTATGCTCTTTCAATGCTGATTGTTGGGCCGTTATGTGATTATTTTGGTAAAAAGCCCGTGCTTTTGCTAAGTCTTACTCTGTATGCAAGCGCAACTATCCTTTGTATGGTTGCAAATACTTTCATGGTACTGGTAGCCGCGAGATTTTTTCAGGCCTTGGGCGGATGCAGCGGTACTGTGATTGCTCGTCTTTTTGTGAAAGACTCCTATAGCAGTAAAGATCAAATCAAAATTCTTGCTCAGTTGTCTGCGGCTATGGCCATTTGTCCTTTATTGATACCGATACTGGGCGGGGTTATTCAAACTTATTCCGGATGGCGTTCCGTCTTTTTCTTCCTTCTGATTCTGGCGCTTATTCTTATTCTTGTTTGCAAAAAACAATTGCATGAAACTCAGCGTTTGATTAGTAAACCGTCGATCAGGAAGCTATGTTATGATTTTAAAAAAATTCTATCCAATCAAGTATTTATCGGTTATAGTCTTGCAATTGGCCTGGCATGGTCCTGTTATTTTGCTTTTACAATTGAGTCGCCTTTTTTATTGCAGGAAAAGCTCGGTTATACCTCGTTTAAATTCAGCGTGCTTTATGCTATTACAATATTAGGTTATTTGGCGGGAACCGGTTTTACCAAAAGATATGCCAATCAGATAGGCTGGGATAAATTAATTTTTACAGGAACATTATGTTGCCTGGCTGGCGCAGTATTAATGACTTTTTTAAACCAAGCGCTTGATTTACATTGGTTTACATTAATCACGCCAATGATAATTATTTTATTTGGTGTCGGTATAATAATTCCCGGGACACAGGCTGCTGTAATACAACCCTTCTCCCATAACGCAGGTACTGCCTCTGGATTGTTCTTTTTTATTCAAATGTTATTTGGCTTTTTATGTGGGGTAATCTTACAGAGAGTGCATAATGGCAGTATAACGCCCCTGTTGACCGTATTGTTACTCTCAAGCCTACTCCTGGTTTTGTCGTTTTATTTTACCATTTTACGTCCGCAAACTTTGGCTCAAGTGTCTGTAGAGTAAATTTCAAGAGAAGTACGTAGCCCTGATGCAGGCTTTGTAGGATAATTCAAAATATGGCAAAACCTGCAGGAAGGGGGTTAAATTTTATCCATGGGTTAGAATCAGAATATGAACCATTACCCGTCTCTCCAGTAACCCCTTACCTTTAAAGGCTTTTTGCAAACCCTCAGATGCCAGGGATGGCATCTGGGAGCCAGGATGACTTCATGCGTGTTTGTAAAAAGCCTTTAAAGGTAAGGGATTACCCGCTCTGAACTTGCAAGGCATCATTGACTAAAAGCGCGATTGAAACCTTGATTACGCTTCGCTGCATCAAGGCTACTCTCTATTTTACATAACTATTATGTTAATTTGTCTTAAAAATTAATGGAATATTCAAATTAAAAGCAAACTATTCAAATTTTGATTAATTTCAGGTATACTGTTTGAAGCCTGGCCCATGGAAATTTAACCACTAGCAAACGCTATAAAGAGAAAGGAAATAATGATGGAACATCTTACGGAACATCAATTAAGTCAACTGATTATTAATTATCTCAAACATGCGCAACAACCACGACAAACTCATAATAGATTACACCCGGCAGAGTTCACAGAATGGTATGCCGGAATCAAAAACAAACTCCGGCAATTTACTGAAACCAGTTACTTTAGTAGCTTTATTGAAGCCTGTGCAGATCTTGAAGACTTAATTACCTCGGCAGAGTCGGCCTGTAATCGAGGTTTTATGGGCGGCCACAAGCTGCAAGAATATTACCTGTTACAAAGTCATATCTTAATGCTGTTGGCAAGCCGAATCTCTCCCCAGCAACCTGCTCTACTTAAATGGGCTCTTGAGTTTCTGTGTGGAGCGATCGAATCTGGTTGCAAGAATCAGGGAATATTTAAAATAGCGCTCGAGGTTCATATTGCTCAACTGAAAAAGTACAATGACTATTTTTCTTTTTGGAATCGATTTTTGCACAACTATGATGAAGCAGCTGCGCCATATACTTCTAGCGCATCCAGGAAGTTCATATTTTATAATAAACAGCTGGAAAAAAGATATCTGCAGGAAATTGGGCCGCTCAATCAGCAATTGTTCCTGTGGTCTAAGCAGCTTCTTACCGAGTATTTAAGATGCGGTAAACCGGCTGAGATTGATTATTCTGCCCTTCTTCAGGGCCATGTTTCAATGCCAGCTTGTTAGCGTAAGGAGTGTTGGGCTGTAAAGCTCAACACTCCTTACTTTGAGCAAAATCGTTATTACACTAGCGATTAAACAGCCAGATCAACGTGCTGTACTGTTCCGGCTTCACCTTGTTCAGTTAAAAATAACCCAGTTGACCGGATAACGCCGGCTTGTTCCTGATCCGGGTTATTTACTGAAAACGGGGTGGCAGCCTTGCCAAGGTAAATGGCTCCGACATTGGCTTCTTTTAATGATTTTAATTGCTGTTCGCCTTGTTCCCCGGCGTTAAACCAGAGCATTAATTGTTCGTAAATTGAATCATTTTCATCAATCCAGCCATTGTTATCTTCGTCATAACCAGCCAGTTCAGCAAAGCCATCTCCGGTATTAGCGCCGAACAGCTCATTTCCATCATTGATCTTGCCATCCTCATTTTTATCAAGCGCGAGGAATGCGCTGTTGCCCATCAGCATGGGAACTTTATCAAGCACGCCATCCATAGTCAGATCAAATTCAAAAGTTCTTTTATCAAGCTGTGCAGCATTGCCGCCAAAATTTAGCACCAGCGGATCTTTTAAAGCAGCGCTCAACCTCATTTCAAAGCCTTCATATTGCATGAACTCGCTGCTCATATTCAATTGCAGATTAACCTGAATAGTCTGGCCATCAGCGGTTTTTACCTGAGCCTGTGCCTGAAAAGAACTGCTTTGGCGTTGGTAAAAAAACTCATTAGACTGGTAATGGACCTCTAATGCTGCGGGAGCTGCCTGCGCTGCTTGTGCCGCTTCTGGAGCAGCTGCCTCTGGGTCTGCTTTACCTTTTTGCTCATTTACAAATTTTTCCAGTAAACTGTCAGTAAATTTTTCACCAGTGAGCGCTTCCAGAAGTAATTTTAATAACCATGATTCCAGGCTATCCTCCATTGTTAACTCAACCTCGGGATTGGAATTTTGCGCCGCCTGTTGTGCTCTCATTAGCTGCAATTGCTTTTGATTAGCGTCAGCTATCTGCTCTGCATGCTTCTGCATTCCGCTATCAGCAGCTTTCTCGTGTATCTGATTGTAGCTAAGCGCCGAATAACTTTCGATGACGGTCGTATTCTGCATTTTTATCATGTTGACAGAGCTTTCGCCGGTAGCGGGATTATATGACATGGAGCCTGCTTGTAAGCTCTCATTTTTCACATAACGAGTATAAGATGAATTATTGCTTGAGAGTTGGACATTACCTGATTCAATTCGCATGATAACCGCCGATCGAGGAGGGTGTACTTTAACAATCGGCGGGCAATTAACAAACTTTAATCAATATTTACAGTATTTAAACACTTCTGGCTTTCTCACCAAGACAAGCAGCCATCCAGAGCAGGAAAAAATAACCCGATCCGGAATAAAAAAGCAGTGAGTCCGTGAAGTTAGCCAGCCCAATCGCAGCAAGCAGCGCTAGTCCTATAGGCCGCATGGCGGATAGCCGCCAGGTAGCCCGTAACAAACTAATGGCTAGCCAGGCTAATATCGCAAACCCAAATAAACCGAACTCAACCAGGACTAACCAATATTGGCTATGCGGCTCAAGCAAAGTTCTATCCCATGAGGGAACAGGCTTATCAATCCGGAATGAGGCAGTAAAACTGGCGGTTCCATTCCCAAATAGCGGATGCTGTATAAAAAGCTGTTGGGCATAGTTATGAAATTGTATCCTGTAGCCAATCGAAGTATCTTTATTTTGTTTATAGTGCTGAAACTCATACACTGCCGTTTTGACTCCAAGCTGCATATAGTCGCTAGTACTGTAGCATCCCAAAAAAACTGCGGCAATCACTGCAAAACCGGCCAGAGCCTGCTTCCAGCTGAATGTCTGCAGAACCAGCAAGCCCAATAAAAGCAGATAAATCACATACCCTGTACGTCCAACGCTGACAAACAGATTTTGGTAGCTGAATAAAGTAAACAGTAAAAGATAAGCGATACGCACTACCCCTCGCCGCCTGAAAAATAACAGAGCACTCAAATAAGCCGCAAATGACATCATGATGCCGGTCATAATATGGTTTCGGAATACGCTATCAGCATTTACTTTTACTGTTATCAGTACCCCTTTGGCGACCAGAACCGAGAGCACCGCCGTTAGCGCCATCGCCGCAATGTAAGCCAGGATCGCACTTTCCCGCGTTTTCCGATTTTGCAAGCCTACTACCAGAATTGGCAGAAACAGGAGTTTGGCATATTTCTCTAGCACCAGCATTTTTTCCTTTATCGTAGCAGGCCCCCATAAGCAACCGACAAGAGCCAAAGCAAACAAGGCAATAGCAGCCTTGCACCAGGACTGTGAAAATAAACTGACAATCTGGCGACGATAATCAGGTGCAGCGATAATTGCCAGAATTGATAACACCATTAAAATACTTTTTCCACTTGAGCTTAATGGCGTTACAAAAAATAACAATGGTAAAAGAATGGGAACCAGCTTTGCTGAAGTCCATTGGGGTTGTGATTGTTCAATTGCCTGCATTGGTTAACTCGTTAGATGATTCGAGCAGCAATTATACTTAATAAATGAGAAATGCGATATCCTGAAAACAGGTTGGGCCGTTTCCGGCCCAACCTTCGTTTTTAATGCTTGGCTTCAGTTTTTTTCTTAACGTCCTGAACTGCAGATAGCATCGCTTTTTCCACAATACGGAAAGATTTTTGCAGATAATCAAGCGCCAGATGGCCATTCTCTACCGCAACTTTAATTTGTTGCTCCACCAGCTCTTCCGGGCTTTTGACATCGCCGGGTTTAACGTAATTAATATTTTGTAATGTTTGAACACCCAGGGCGGCAAGCTCTTGAAAAGGTTCTTGCGCTTTTTTACCCATCTCAGTCAGTTTTTCAAAATTAATGTGGTCCATGGCAGTCTCCGCGTAATGTTGCATTGCACAATATTAGATTAGGCCGTTCCGTACCTGTTTGTCAAGCGTTTATAATATTTTTTTTGCAGTGCACCATTATTTGAACTTAAAAAGGTTCTGCCATTGTTTGGTAATCGTATCCATTTGTTGCTGCCAGGCGTCGGTTGCCTGTTTATACGGATTAGTATGAGTTGATTTTTCCATCATATTAAATAACCCTTCCAGACCGCTTTTAAATGCCTGGTGCATGGGATGATGAGCGGCAATAATCAACTGCCTTAACATATCGGCAGTAAAAAATTTACTTGGACCATTTTCCATATCAACAAAAATCTGCAGCAGCGTAGCTGACGTGATATCAGCCTCAGTTGCAGCATCTTCCACACGGAATGGTATTTGCTCAAGCACATAGCGCTGTAATTCTTCAACCGTAATGTATTGGCTAATTTCAGTATCGTACAAGCGGCGATTCTTATATTTTTTTATTAATCGTGGTTTCATAAAACTCTCAGGTTATGCCTGCAAGTACCGCGGACAAGCCGCGGTATGTAGGGAAATAATACAGCGATTTAATACATATGCAAACCGCCGTTAATACTCAGGTTAGCGCCAGTAAGGTAACGGCTTTTATCGCTTATTAAAAACTCAATTGCCCAGGCAATTTCTTCTGGCTCTGCCAAACGCTTGGCAGGTATCAGTTCAATAATCGATTGCAGGATATCTGGCCTTATTCCTTTCATCAGGCGAGTGTTTACATAACCCGGCGATATACTGTTTACTGTAATATTTTTTGCCATCAACTCTTGCGCAAGGCTTTTGGTAAAACCGTATACGCCTGCTTTTGAAGCAGCATAATTGGCTTGCGAAAACTGGCCTTTCTGAGCATTCACCGATGAGACATTGACAATGCGGCCATGCTGCTGGTTACGCATTGCTTCAACAACCTGCCTGGTTACATTAAACATTCCGTCAAGATTTACCCTCAGCACTTCATCCCATTGCTGCTTGGTCATCTTGTTAAACACCGCATCGCGGGTTATACCGGCATTATTAATCAATGTATCAATGCGGCCAAACTCGTTCAATATGGTTTTAACAACCCGCTCGCACTCATCAAAGTTGGTCACATCCATATGCTGGAATCTGACATTGGCATAACCTTGCTCATTAAGCTCTGATTGCCATAAGTTTCCCTGATTGCCGGCAACCACATCAAGAGCGATTACATGGCCATACAATGGGCTTAACTGTTTAGCGACCGCGGTGCCGATATCGCCTGTACCGCCTGTAATTAACGCAATTTTATCATTTGGCATGATTTTATCCTGAGTAAACGGTCAATTACATGTATTGGCCGCCGTTAATGTCAATATTGGCACCAGTAATAAACCCGGCATCCGGCGCTGCCAGAAAAGCGACTACATCAGCCACTTCTTCAGGCCGTCCTAACCGTCCGACAGGTATATTTGCGATGATCCCTTTTAATACGTCTTCTTTTACAGCAGCCAGCATAGGCGTTTCAATATAACCGGGAGAGATCGTATTGACGGTAATTCCCTTATTTGCCACTTCCAGAGCAAGGCTTTTGGTAAATCCATAGAGCGCGGCCTTGGTTGAAGCATAATTACATTGACCAAACTGCCCCTTGCGGCCATTGATTGAGGAAATACTGATAATACGGCCGTAATTTCTGTCAATCATGGTAGATAAAATATTGCGGGTTACGTTAAACGCGCTGGTTAAATTGGCATCGATTACCTGCTGCCATTGCTGCGAAGTCATCTTTCTGAGACTGGTATCCGCAGTTATGCCGGCATTATTAACCAGAATATCAATATGACCATAGCGCTCTAATACTAAAGCGGTCATTTTTTCACAATCTTCAAATTTGGAGATATCAGCATAAACAATATCAATATCATAACCAGCAGCACGTTGTTCTGCCTGCCAACGTTTTGCCTCGTCATGATTACCATCTTTGAAATAACATGCTACAACCTGATATTGTCCAGCCAGACGGCGGCAAATAGCTGTGCCAATTCCCCCAGTACCTCCTGTCACTACAGCGGTCATTCTATCCATAAAATTAACCTCGTTGTTCTGTTACCGGTAGTCTTACTACAAAGCAAAAATTGAATAAAGTCAATTAAATTCACTACAACCGATTTAATATAGCATTGCCTTGGGATTTTTGCCTGGAGAATTTGCAGAAACTTTGTCAGGGGA
Source organism: Legionella dresdenensis (assembly GCF_042649825.1). Lineage (NCBI taxonomy): Bacteria > Pseudomonadati > Pseudomonadota > Gammaproteobacteria > Legionellales > Legionellaceae > Legionella > Legionella dresdenensis. The sequence continues at coordinate 57,535 of NZ_JBHSAB010000014.1, forward strand.
ATTTATGAATGCCGCAGACAAGCCGCGGCATGTAGATATGAATTACACTTTAACAGGTTTTGGAACAAAGCCTTTAATCTGTTGAGCAAACTGATGCAGCACATCCAGACCGGATTCTTCAGCCTGGCGGCACCATTGCTGCAGGGCTTCTACCAGTTCTTTTTGCGATGAAGCTGTTTTAAGCCAGATATTTTGCAGTGATTGCCGATAATTATATACGATGCGTAACTGCTCGCGGCAATCCAGTAATGCCTGCAGACGAGTACGCGCACGCGGTGAAAGCAAATTATCCTGCAAACGTAACAAGCGGCCTGCACGTTGAAACAATTTTCGCTCAGCCTTATCGCCAACATCGGTTACTACCTGTTTTTCACGCTTCAGAATAGGGCGGATTACTCGTTTGTAATAAAAGGACATTACCTGAAAACGATTGCTGATCACCGCTTTAACGGTATCGATATCAACATGCAGCTTGCCTTCTTCCATAGCAAGTTTGGGCGGTAATTTTTTGACCTTGGCAAGACCGAGAAAAGATAAACAGCGGATATACAGCCAGCCTATATCAAACTCCCACCATTTCACAGAAAATTTGGCTGATGAGGCAAATGTATGGTGGTTATTATGCAACTCTTCGCCGCCAATCCAGAATGCCCATGGAATAATGTTGGTCGCAGCGTCATGGCATTCAAAATTACGATAGCCCCAATGATGGCCGATACCATTGATAACGCCTGCTGCATGCAGCGGGATCCATAACATTTGAATTGCCCAGATAGAGATGCCAGGAATACCAAACAAGACCAGATTAAGCAGGAACATGATCAAAATGCCCTTGGAGCTAAAGCGGGAATAAACATTGCGCTCAAGCCAGTCATTCGGTGTTCCATGGGAATATTTGGCGATCATCTCCCGGTCTTTTGCAGCATCGCGATATAATTCGGCGCCTTGCCAGAAAACTTTTTTTATCCCCAGAACTTTGGGGCTATGCGGGTCGCCTTCAATATCAGTAGTGGCATGATGTTTTCGGTGAATTGCAACCCATTCCGCAGTCACCATACCAGTAGTTAACCATAACCAGAAACGAAAAAAATGGCTGATCAGAGGATGTAGCGTCAATGCCCTGTGAGTTTGGCAGCGATGCAAATAGATTGTTACCGCAGCAATAGTAATTTGGGTTAAAATGACTGTTGCAATCACATATCCCCAAAATGACAGGTTTAAAATGCCAAAAAGCATGGACTGTTCCCCTTTATTAATCATTACTTTTATATGATATCACATTTTATACAAGGTTTGTGGTTTATCTCGAGTTTTATCGTACATAAAAACATTGCATACCGGCTTATTGTAGGCAATAATTTTTATATAGTGAGATAAATTTGAATTTGTTACCAGGACGTGATCATATGAATGGCAAATTGCAGCAGATAATCCAGAGTTTAGTTCCCTTTTTAATCATGGGTATTGCTATTGCCATGCTAATTGGTTTGTTCATTATGTTTTCCTACGTGTTAATCTGGGGTATTTTTATTGGCGGCGTGCTTTGGTTTGCCGCTCTTATCAAGGATTACCTGTTTCCTCCTCCTCCCGAAGAGAAACACGAAGGCCGTGTGATTGAACACAAAGATCATGATAAAAAATAAGATGTTGCCTTATGCCTGAATTACCTGAAGTTGAAACGACCCGTCTTGCTGTCGCTCCCTGCTTGCTGAAGCAGACTATTAAACAGATTATTGTCCGCAATGCCGGATTACGCCAGCCTGTACCCGATGACTTGAGCCTGTCTGCGCCGGGGCAGCAAATCAGGCACATCTCGCGCCGTTCGAAATACCTGTTGATTTATCTGACTCAAGGTTGTGTATTAATTCATTTGGGGATGTCAGGCCACTTAAGATTGTTATCCAATCCGGTTGCCCCTGGCAAACATGATCATATTGATATGATATTATCCAACGGGAAAATCCTTCGCTATAATGATCCCAGACGTTTTGGCTTATGGCTTTATCTGCAAGACAACCCTGATTTGCACCCGTTAATAAAAAATCTTGGCCCTGAACCTTTGTCAGATGAATTTAATGACGACTATTTATCCCGGCAGGCTGTACGAAAAAAAACCAACGTCAAATCATTCATTATGAATAATCACATTGTGGTGGGAGTCGGGAATATTTACGCAACCGAAAGCCTTTACCGGGCAGGCATCCATCCCCTGCGCGCCGCTTCGACATTGACGAGTAATGAGCTGCAACGGCTGGTTACTATCATCCGGCAGGTACTTAAGGAAGCGATTAAAGCAGGAGGTACCACCTTAAAAGACTTCTATGTGCTGGATGGAAAACCGGGTTACTTTGCCCAAAGCCTGCAAGTATATGGCCGAAACAACCAGCCCTGTTTTCAATGCGCATCTGTAATTGAAATGACCCGAATAACCGGCCGTGCTTCGGCATACTGCCCGACTTGCCAGCCATTCTTGCCATTAATTTAAGAAAGATCCACGAATACTGTCCAAAGTTAACTGCATGGAGTATGATCCTGATTTAATTTTGTTTTGTGTTGTGAACAATTATGAAAATAAGCCGATCCCGTACTCGTTTAATTACATTGATATCAGTGCTATACACTGCCAATTCGTGTATTCAATCGATTATTCGAGGATATACTGGTAAAACAAACCGTAAGTGGGTTGATAAAACTATCCATCGTTGGGTCGATCGGCTGCTGAATTTAATTGGCGTTACCTGCAAAGTGGTGAACCCCTATAATGTCCAACCGCAACCTGGCCAGGCAACTATTATTATGTGTAACCATGCCAGCCTTTATGATATTCCGCTCAGCTTTAAAGCATTTCCAAATCACTCTATCCGTATGCTTGCCAAAAAAGAACTGTCCCGTATCCCGTTGATGGGGAAAGGCATGACAGCAGCGGAATTTGCATTTATTGATCGCAGAAACCGAATACAGGCCATTAAAGATCTTGAATATGCCCGAAAGTTGATGGAAAGCGGTATTATTTTATGGATAGCTCCCGAAGGAACCCGCTCCAAAGACGGCAAACTGGCTCCATTTAAAAAGGGAGGATTTATTACCGCCATTCAAGCCAAGGCAACTATTATCCCGCTGGGAATCCGCGGCGCCTATGAGATTCTTCCCGCCCGCACCATGCAATTAAACCTGAATCAGGTCGCTGAACTTCATATCGGTCAACCAATCGATGCTTCGCAGTACACTCTGGAAAACAAAGAAGAACTGGTTAACCGGGTCCATCAGGTTATAAAAGAGCTGGCAGAGGGTAATCCATTACCAGTTAATGATTTACCCCATACCCTTCCGGGTTAACGGAAACAACCGTAGCAAGCCCCATGCGGCGCGGATCAGAAGCAGCGGTAATCACATTCAGTTTTTTATCCCAGCTGATAGCCTGCATATCGCCATAATACTGCTTTAAGGCCATTAGCTGATATCCCATAGCCCGCAGTTGAGTCTGCAACCCGTCAGAAAAAGTATCAGGCTCAAACTGAATTACATCGGGCAGATACTGATGATGAAAACGCATACCGGATACCATGGTAATCGCCCCCGAATAATCGTTAAACCATAAGCTGGCGAGTAAAACCATGGTCGGAATTCGGCTACCGCCCGGCGTACCGACAATAGCAAGCCGGCCTGGCATTTCCAGAAATGTCGGTGTCATATTAGATAACGGCCGTTTGCCAGGGGCAATCGCATTCAATTGACTGCCGACAACACCGAATACGTTTTTAACGCCTGGTTTAACCGCAAAATCATCCATATGATCATTGAGCAACACCCCTGTACCTGCTGCCACAACGCCAGAACCAAAAATATAATTGACGCTCATAGTTGCTGATACCCGGTTGCCTTCCTGATCCAGAATGGCTATATGAGTGGTATTGCCAGCACCAGCCGGCATAGGCGCAGTACTCAGTTTGCTGCTTGGCGTCGCTTTATCAGGATTAATCAAATGCGTTAATCCTTTGGCATAACCAGCAGACAATAACTTGGACAATGGGATCTTGACAAAACCGGGATCAGCCATTGTTTGATTGCTTTGCCAGAAAGCAAGGCGCATCACCTCTACCAGATAATGAACATATTGCACTCGGGAAAAAGTTGTTAACGGATAATTCGCCAGCATATTTAACATCATAATCAGCATGGTACCGCCCGCGGACGGCGGTGGTACAGTAATGATCAGCATATTATGGTATGCGCCTTGCAGCGGCTCTCTGATTTTGACCTGATAACGAGCCAAATCGTTTAAGGTCCAGATCCCTCCGGCATCACGGTTTCCTTTCACCAGTTGCTGTGCCGTTTCTCCCTGATAAAAACCCTTCTGCCCTTGTTCTGCCAGACGTTTTAGCGTCTTTGCCAAATCAGGCTGGCGTAAACGCTCACCAGGTTTATAAACCTTGCCGTTATTCAAATAGGAGGCGCTGCTTGCGGGATAGCGTTTGAGGATCTCGAGCCTATCCATCATCTGACAAAAATAAATGAATTGCTCATCCACCAAAAAGCCCTGCTCTGCAAGCCGGATTGCCGGTGCCAGAGAAGCGGAAAGCGGTAATCGGCCATAATGGCCGGCAATATAAACCAGCGCTGCCGGCTCACCCGGAATTCCCGCTGCCAGGCCGCCATTAAGCGACAAACCAGGAACCGGATCACCGTTTTTATCCAGAAACATATCCTGGCTTGCTGCCAGAGGTGCAACTTCCCGGCCATCAACTACGATATTCTCTTTAGTTCCAGCATTATGCAGTAACCAAAAACCACCGCCGCCCAAACCGGAGTGGTAAGGTTCGACAACAGCCAGAGCCGCGCTCACAGCAACTGCGGCATCAAACGCATTGCCGCCGGCAGCAAGGATCTCAAGCCCTGCCTGGGTAGCCAGAGGATGCGCGCTGGCGACAGCATAGCCGGGCGGCTTTTCCGCCAGAACAGCTGATTGGGCATAACCCATAGAACTGATAAGACAAATTAAGGCAAGTAACGCGGCTTTACGCAACATAACCCCCCTTCCTCTGTAGCAATGCTTCAGCAACACAAGCTGGTACGAACTGACTAACACTACCATTGAAACTGGCAATTTCCCGTACCAGAGAGGAAGAGATAAACATTAAATCTTCAGAAGGCGTCAGAAACAGTGTTTCAATGTCTTTAGACAATTTCCGATTCATTCCCGCGAGTTGGAATTCATACTCAAAATCATTCACTGCCCTTAAACCACGAAGAATAATACCTGCGTTCTGCTGCTTCACAAAATCCATCAATAAGGTATTAAACCCAAGCACAGTGACGCCCGGCAGATCGCCAATCGCTTTCCTGATTAATTCAATTCGGGTTTCCAATGGAAAATAGGGCTGCTTCATTTCATTACTCGCAACTGCGATAATCAGTTCAGGAAATATTTTGGCCGCACGGGTGATTATATCAACATGGCCATTGGTCACTGGGTCAAAAGTACCAGGGTAAACTGCTCGATGTTTCATAATATATTCTGATGATTGCAAGTTGTTCGAGTCTAGCGTATTGTAATAAAAAAAACTATTCTCATGAAAAATCAACCTTGATATTACAATAGGAAGTCAAGGCCACAGGAATGATCAAAATACAACATGCCAAACAAGGATAGTGTAATGAATTTAATAAAATCATTTTGCCTTTCTTCCGTCGTTTTATTAACTGCGTGCGCACCTAAACCCCCTGTTGAGCCTGCCGATATTGCGCCGCCCAAACAACAGATTACCAGCGTTACTGCTGCTTCTGAAGCGACACCAGATACTAAAGATCAAAAACAAAAGCAGGCGCAGACCGCTAGCGCGAAAGCGTCCGCTAGAACCCCTGGTTCCTGGGATTTATCAGGCGCCATTGCAGGCCGCAGCAAAAACAAAGCCTGGAGCGCTTCTATTAACTGGCTGCAACAAGGTGCAAACAATTATCAGATCCGATTATTTGGCCCCTTGGGCAGCGGGACCGTTATGGTCGCAAAAAGCGGTGGGGTTGTAACTTATCGTGACGGTCCTAAAACAGCCAGTTCAAAAAGCGCCGATGCCATCCTGCAAAAAGAAGGCGGTATCCGTTTACCAGTCAGTAACCTCTATTATTGGGTTCGCGGGATTCCGGCTCCTGGTTCAGTCCAGTCAGCCCAGCGCGATGCCAATAACAATCTTAAAATATTAAGACAATCGGGTTATACCATTGAATATTTAAGCTACAACCAATACGCCGGCTTTGTTTTACCGGCGCAAATACGGCTGCAGGGCAATGGCGTATTTATCAAGTTAGTTATCAAACGCTGGAAAGTATAAAAAAAATTAAAAACATCGTTGACATCAAGCCCATTTATCTGCAAAATACGCAGCACATTGCAGCGTGATTCAGCGATGTTTTTCAAGGATGATTAATAATAGAGAATCTACAGCTTATTGGGGTGTCGCCAAGTGGTAAGGCACAGGGTTTTGATCCCTGCATACCTAGGTTCGAATCCTAGCACCCCAGCCATTTTCTTGTTGATTCAAGTAAACAGACGGCAGAAGATATCTGGGAAGGATGCGTTGTACGGATCGCTCAAATAATAATTATATCTTTCTAGCTGTCTTCTGCTATGTGTTTAAGGTGATTAACCCAAATCAAAGGCTTTTTACACATGTCAACAATGATGATCTTTACCGGTAATGCTAATCCGGAACTTGCTCTTAATATTGCTTCTCATCTTGAACTGCCTATTGGCCAGGCGACTGTCGGTAAATTCAGCGACGGTGAAACGATGGTTGAAATCCTTGAAAATGTACGTGGAAAAGACGTATTCATTACACAATCAACCTGCGCGCCAACCAATGACAATCTGATGGAATTATTAACTATGGCTGATGCCTTGCGCCGCTCATCTGCTGGCCGGATCACCGCCGTAGTTCCCTACTTTGGTTATGCTCGCCAGGATAGGCGAGTCCGCTCTGCACGTGTGCCAATCACCGCAAAAGTTGTTGCCGATATGATGGCTTCTGTCGGGATCTGCCGGGTGTTGACTGTGGATCTGCATGCAGATCAAATCCAGGGTTTTTTCTATATGCCGGTTGATAACGTTTATTCAACCCCTATCCTGCTGGAAGATATTATTTTACAGAATCTGCCTAATCTGATGGTGGTATCGCCTGATGTAGGCGGCGTCGTACGGGCGCGGGCAATGGCGAAACGTTTAAATGACGCCGAATTATCAATTATCGATAAACGCCGCAGCGGCCCGAATAAATCCGAGGTTATGCATATTATTGGCGAACCTGCCGGCCGGCACTGCCTGATAGTTGATGATATCGTTGATACCGCTGGCACATTATGCTCGGCTGCACAACAACTAAAGCTCAAAGGCGCCGCCAGCGTCCGCGCCTATATCACTCATCCGGTTCTTTCAGGCCCGGCTGTAGACAATATAATTCATTCAGCGCTGGATGAAGTCGTTGTTACTGATACGATCCCGCTTTCGGAAGCAGCGAAAAAATGTCAAAAAATCAGAGTTGTCAGTCTCGCGGAAATGCTTGCGCAGGCTATTAAACGGGTTAATGTGGAAGAATCAGTCAGTTCAATGTTTGAAGAATAGTAGATACTTAAACGCGCTATAACCTACGTGCCGCGGCTTGTCCGCGGTATCCATACAAGGAACGTAATGACCAACCTAAACACAAAAAACAATAAAATGTCGATCAAAACCAGAACGCAGGTAATGATTGTTGGCGCGGGCCCTGTAGGTTTAAGCATGGCTATCGGCCTAGCAAGACAGGGAATTGAATGCATTATTGTTGAAAAACATCCCTCTACGACCAATCATCCCAAAGCGCGCGGCATTAACATCCGTACTATGGAAATATTGCGCGCCTGGGGCGTGGAAAAAGCCGTACGGCAATATCAACTGCCCGCAGAAGCTCACCGCTTTATCTGGTTGGAGTCTTTACAAGGAAAGGAATTAACCCGGGTTATTGCCAAACCACAACCTGAAAATATCAGCCCGACAACGATGGCAATGATTTCACAGGATTGGGTTGAACAGGAATTGCTTGAAGCAGCTCGGCAATATCCGCAGATAAGTTGTCATTTCAATACCAAAATGAGCCGTTTTGAAGACAAAGGGCAATCGGTTATTACTCATGTTATCAATCCAGAAAATAAGCAGGAATGCGTCATTGAATCAGATTATTTAATCGCCGCTGATGGAGCGTCGAGCTCCATTCGCCAGGCGCTGAATATCACGATGGAAGGAAAGGATAATTTGGGTAAGTTCTGCAATATTTATTGCGAAATGGATTTATCAAAATACCTTGCTGACCGTCCAAGCGTTGGTTTTATGTTTACCCGCTCTGATATTACAGGCACTTCCATGCTGACCAAAGACGGTCAGCGCAGATGGCTGGTTGGTGTGCGTTTTGATGGCGATGACGGTTTGACAAAAGAGAGTTTTACTGACGAGTTCTGCATTAATTATGTTAAAAAGCTAATTGCTGATGACAGCATCGATGTGAAGCTGATTAACAAGGCATTCTGGACTATGGCCGCCTTAATTGCCAGCGAATACCGCCATAATCGCATCCTGTTAGCAGGCGATGCGGCTCATCGCTTGCCGCCTACAGGCGGCCTGGGAATGAATACCGGTATTCAGGATGCCCATAATCTGGCCTGGAAGCTGGCTGCAGTTATTCACGGTTATGCAGATGAAAAGCTGCTGGATAGCTATTTTAGCGAACGGGCGCCAGTCGCCTTTTCCAATATTCAGTGGAGCACAAAAAACGCCATGCGGTTTAATCGTATTTTCACTGCCATTTATGAACAGGATTATCGAACGCTTACTGAAGCGTTGGAAGAACAAAACGAGCACTTAAATCAAATTGGCCGGGATATTGGCTTTCGTTATGAGCAAGGCGCTTTATTGCCGGAAAACACGCAGGCACCAGAAGAAAATACCGACCGTTACCAGCCATCAACCTATCCTGGAAGCCGCGCACCTCACTATACCCTGCAAAAGGATGGTCAAAATCTGTCTACCCTGGACTTGTTTGACAAGGAGTTTGTTTTACTTTGCAGCGATCAAGACCGCGATTGGCAAGAGGCAGCAGCCGCATTAACAAACTGCCCGCTGACCTGCTATCGCATCGGCCCCAACGGGGAGTTGCAAGACCCGCAAGGCAATTGGCTGGCAATGTATGAAATTGATCAACACGGCGCTGTACTCGTCAGACCAGACGGCCATGTAGCCTGGCGTTCCTGCCAAAAGCCGGTTAATGCTAAAGAGACATTGATTGGGGTTTTTGAGTATTTATTAAAATAATCGCCTTGATTTCGGCGCTGATGTTGGGTCAAAACGACCCAACCTACAGAAAATGTCCTGCACAAAGCGTACAGGACGGCCTGTCCTGCCATTTAATTTTTTCTTAAGTTGAGTTCGTTATAATATGCGAAATAATTTTGTACGCAGAGAGAAATTAAATGCCAAAGAAGACTCGAAGAACCGAAAAATACGTACCAGAATCTTTAAAAAAGGTTTCATTAAGAAAATTACATAGCACCATCCGAAACAACCATAATGCCCGTGTAGCCGGTCAAAAATTATCGATATCCGGTGAAACATTAATCTACTATATTAATTTACTTGGCATTAGTTTTCAGCAAGGGAGTAGTACGCACAATTTAAAATTCGCCAAAATACATCAATTATCAATTGGCGATGCTGAAAAAATTTTTGGCACTGATTTTGACAAGCCCGCTTTCGAATTAATGGGGAAAAGCTATCCAAATCCAGCCAGGCAAGTACAGTCTGAACAGATGTCTGCCATAACATCGCCGGTAGATTTTAACTGGAATTTACCTCCTGCTGCTCCCTTCCTGTTCGAAAGCGCTATAACGATGTTTCCTAAACCTGATTTTTGTATGAGTACGGATTTTAATACTGACGACATATGCGGCGAGCTTGTTATATTTGATGATCCTGCATCACAGCCCGGGCGAAATCGCTGTGCCTTGTTTTCATTATCGAATGGACCCGACACCCCTGCGCCACATAATCTGGAAGAGTCCATTGAAGAGCCAGCCACAGCACGTTTTGATGCCTTATAACTTTCCATTCTTACTCTCTCCAAACTCTCTCGATAGGTTTTGTTGAATAAAAGAGTAAGAACCATTAACATCTCTCCGGTAAGCCCTTTCCTTTAAAGGAAAGGGCTTACCCGCTCTGAACTTGCAAGGCATCAGTGACTAAACGCGCGATTGAAACCTTGATTACGCTTCGCTGCATCAAGGCTACTCAACTAATTTGAGACATGGATTCCCGACTTCACGGGAATGACAGCATTCCTAGAAGATAATTTGTAAATAGTGTTTTTTTATTTTACACTGATAGCTCCTGAAGTTAAGGGGGAATTATAATGAATAAAAAAATTTTACTTATCTGCGCAAGCTTATGGAATGTAGCGCTTTATGCGGTGACGACTGCGTCAGTGACAAGCAGTCATATTAATGATGAAACCAAAGCCTTTCAACAATGCCAGCATTATATTCAGCAACTGGGTAACCGGCACGTACATGGCCACCCAATTGACTGCAAACTAATGAACCATAATGCTCAGGAGTGGCTGTGTATGGAGCAACAACAATTAAAATTGCATGTTCCTGAGCAACAGGCTATGAAGCGTTGTTTTCGTACGGCGCCCGCAGCACGAATTATGCAGCAACAGCATGTTAATACCAGGGGAATTACCGCTAACTCAGCATGTGTCATTGCTTTCAGTACTTTTTCCAAATTCTATCCTGGCGATGACCGCTTGGCATTGTTATCGAAACAATGTTATTCGACTAGAAGAACAGCTCTGGAATGGTTATGTATGAATCATTTTGCAGAAGGCGGAAATTCGTATAATTATGCTGCGGGACAGTGTTTTCCACGTTAACTGTGGGATGTGAAAAAAAGCGTGTTGGGTCGTACCGACCCAACCTACTTTAATCTTAATCGCGTGAACCTACGTATTTATCATCAAAATAACGGCGCAGTTTGGTTCGTAATGTGCCACGGCTAATGCCAAGCATAACTGCTGCACGTGATTGATTGTATTTGCAGTGTTCCATTACCGCACGGAATAAGGGTGTTTCGATCTCTTCAAGAACAAACTGGTAAAGATCAACAGGATCAGCCCCTTTTAGCTCAGCAAAATACTTTTGTACTGCCTGTGTTACACTGGCTGCCAGTGATGCAGTAGTATCGCCAGCTTCATTAATTGTTGCCATTCTTGTTAACTCCTCCTTTAAAAACAAGCATCTTACCCAATTGGACAATTCCTGACAAGTAAACTTTTTTAAAATTTTACTTGTCAGATTCGGTGACAAATATTATGAATTATCGATACCGCGGGCAAGCCGCGGTACGTAGAAAATTAAAATTTAACCATTGCAGGGTTAAACGGTTGACCATTAACTGACAGTTTACCCTGGTCAAGGTTAAGCTCAATCACATAATCACTACCCTGTTGCACAATAAGTCCTGACTGAGTCATTGCAGCCAATTGTGCGCTGGTCATCTGACTTACTTGCGGTGCAGAATCAGGGGTAGCCGCACTGCTGCCATCGGCAGGTGCTTGCTGAGCCTGCTGCGCTTGCTGGGCTGTAATTCGTTGCTGATTGGTTGTATCCAATACTTGTTTAACCACTTCAGCAGGAATCTGTAATTTTCCATTACCGTGAATCTTCTGAAGCATTTCGAATGGATTGGAATTATCGCCTTGTGGTAAGGAAACCAACATATTGCCTTCAATTGTACCTTGCGGCATTTTGAAAGTTAACGTTGATATTTCAAACTCAGCTCCCTTGCTAAACAGTTTGGGAATTTCAGGGATAAGAGCCAGAATCGCCTGCTGTTGTTGCTGCTCGCTGCCCTGTAATTGTTGAGCCTGATTATTGATGCTGATTAATACATCGCCATCCAGATTACGTAATGCCATCTCAACAGAACCGGGTCCATACGTTTTGCCGTGAGCAAAGACTGTGTCCAGACTCATTTGGAAATGGGAATTAAACAAGCCGTTTTCGATATCGCTGCTGGTTTGCATTGCAAGATTATCCAGCTCAAAGACTTTTTGATCTTTGTCGTTGATAACAAGTGACGGGAAGCTCAGGTTAAAATCACCGAGATACATATTATCGGCAACACGATGCATATCGTATTCCGTTGTAATTTCGCCAACCACACCTTTTACGGTGTCTTTGGAAAACTGAATGCCATCAATAAGTGCATCGCCTTTGATCTTGTCCTGGTTTGAAGATACGCTGACATTACTATTAAATCCTAACCATTCAAACTGGCCGTTGCCCTCTTTGGCAATCAGTTTAAATGCCGGTATCGCTGTCTCAATAGTACTGTTATTCAAATAGCTTACGAACAGGCTTAAATCCAGCTCAGGCTTGGTTGAATCAGGGCTAAAATGCTCGCCAAACTGTTGATTGTATTGTGCTGGCAATGCGAGATCGGTGTGAGCATAACCCATACCAAATTTCACGGTATTATTCGCGAAAATTACGGGGCCATGATAAATCGTTAAAGCCATTGGCATTTGATATTCTTGAGCAGGCACAGTCTGTGATTGGCCATTAGCTGTTTTCACAACATGCTCTGGAACCTGAAATTTCCAATCAAGCGTTGCGGTAGAGGTAAACCAGCCTCGTTTATAATCAGTCACATTGACAAAAACGCCTTTTGATTGATTAACTCTGTCCAGGTTTGCTTTCACTGTGCGTTCAGTGGCAATCCCCATTCCATAATAGCTGCCCAGGATCAACGCAGCCAGAATGACTACTAACCCTACAAATTTTTTCATTATTCTCTCCAGTTTAGTCTCATCTTTCCGCACTGGCATACAGAGACAGAAAGATATTGCATTTATTAAAGCATGAGATTGGCAAACTGGCAAAGAATTATAAAAAATTCATAGAGGTAATAGAAAATGGAACCTTGATTACGCTGCGCGGCATCAAGGCTCCATGTCTGTTATTGTGCCTCATTTAATGGCTTGCAGTGAGTTTCTTTAACGGCTAAGGCCAGGATTAAAGCAATCAGTGAGCATAGCGGCAGAAGCTTCAGGCCGGCCTGAAAGTCGCCAAGCAGCAATGATTCGACATTATAGGCCCGTCCCCCCGCAGTCAGGTCAACTAACCAGCCAACTATTGGTTGCAATGACGCGCCGATAAGAATTGAAAGCATATTGGTGAATGCAATTGATGTTCCAATCACATTCCTGGGATGAATTTCGGTTGAAACCGCATAAGCAATACCGACTCCGGTATTGGTCAGGCCAAACATAAAAAATATGCAATACGCTGTCCATGTGCCAAAAGAAGGGTAAAAGACGAAAATACTGGTCAGCAGAACCCCGCAAAGCGCAGAAACGATCATCAATGGCTTACGGTAGCCCATGCGATCAGAAAGCCAGCCAGATAAAGGGCCGCTAATTCCCCAGCCTATAAAAATCAATCCAGTGGCGCAAGCAGCGCTATGAGCTGATAAACCACGGCCAAATTGCAAATAAGCAGGACCGATTGCTTCACCAATTACTGCTGTTGGGCCAAATAGAAAGCCGGCATATAACGCATTTATCCAGGTCTGGCGATGAGAGAGAACAATGCGGAGGCTGCGCAGGATACTGACATGGTTTTCGGTATGGATTTCCCGCCGTTTGCTTCCGGGTTTATCCTGAACAAACTGATATAATAAGCCTGCCAGTGCGATAAACAAAAATGCGATAATCAACATACTGTGCCGCCAGCCAACTTTCGCGACCAGGAAAGATACCGGCGCTTCACCTGCCGCAGCGCCCAACATACCCAGAGCTTGTGTCAAGCCGGCAAGCAAGCCGAGCATGGCTGGCGGGAACCATGACGTAGCCAGACGCAATGAACTGACAAAGGCAAACGCCGCACTGAACCCAATCAGCATCCGGCCTACTGAGGCCATAAGCAAGCCGTCAGCCAGTCCAAAAACGACGCAGCCAAAAGCAGTAACCAGCGACATGACGGTAAGAATTGCCCGAATACTTAAACGATCAACAGTCAGACCGACAGGAATCTGCATAATAATATACGGAACATAAAATGAAGCAGTCAGAATGCCAAAGCCAACTTCATTAATGCCAAAATCGATTTGCAAACTGCGATGCATGACGCCAGGAGCAACACGGGCAAGGTAATCAGAAAAATAGAAGGCAGTAGCCAATCCCCAGACCAACCATGCAAAAGCCAATCGTTGTGTTTTGCTATTTTCGTCATTTTCTGACGTAACGATTTTATTTTTCATAAGTTCACTGCTTATCACTATGCATCTCTCTTTGTATTTAAATAAACATCCCTGGAGCCCCTAAGAAGCACTGCCATTAAGTTAAGGATTCTGTCATTCCCGCGAAGGCGGGAATCCATTTCTCAAGTTGGTTCTTTACCTTGTTTGATGGATGGATCCCCGCCTTCGCGGGGATGACGCATTTTCTTAACTTAATGGCAGTGCCCCTAAGAAGAACCCGGGTGCGTTTACCTGCAAAATCAGAACTTAGCACTTTTCTTTTGAGCTGTATACCTCTAACTGCGGATATTTTAATCATAATTACTCTTGTTTGTTCAAATTTTTCTCAAAAAAGACTTCGCGAAAGATTGTAGCCGGGCAGCGTCCTTGAGTATAATTGCTATTTAACACTGGTATTTATGTATGAATAGTCTTGAACACGCGGTAAAGCAAGCACTTGATTTATCAGGCAGTAATCAGGAGGCAAATAAAGCCTATCTGGAATTTATCAAAGCCAATTTTATTATCCCGGTAGATAAAAATTCTGATCCCGCTGATCCGGAGGTTTTATATTTACACGAGAATGGCCACTATTTCTTACCGGTTTTTACTGAAATGCCGCATCTTGATCAATGGGCGCGCGACATTTCCCAATCTATAGATATTCTGCGTCTTACCGGGGTTGATTTACTCAAAGGGATTGGCGAACAAGTGACGGTTTGCCTTAATATTGGAAGCACCGTTTATAAGGAATTTAATCCGCAGGAATTGGCGCGAATGCGTAGTATGGTGTTAAAGATTTTTAAATAAGGAGTTGGGTCTAAACGACCCAACTTACCATATCATTACAGAACGCTAGCGGTTTTAGATACTAGGCTACCAAATCCAGAACCTGGTACCCCACCACCGCCGTTGCGGCCAGTGCACCGGTAATTTTCAAAAAGGTAGTGAAAAAATTGCCATAGAAGACAGAATGGTAATCACTGTCATTTGCCGCGCCGCTCGCGTCCGCTTCTGCCTCTGACGTTTCCGCCATGGTTTCTTTTCCAGCCAGCGTAAACAGTGGTTCTTCACCATAGAAGCCAGCCCACCAGCCTTCTTGCCATTGATTATATTCACTAGTACCTGCAGAAAAAGGATTCGCTTCTTCATCCAGCTCTGCCACTGCACTCTCATAACCGTCTATGTAACAATCTTCCAAATCAGGGTGTTCAATATTTAAACGTAATTTTAAATGTGATAAAATTTCAGTTGTGTCGTTCATGATCGTATCCTCTTCTAGCGCCTGTAAATGAAATAATTTATGACCCATTTAAGAAGCATCTGACTCGAAAAAGGAGCTGTTTAATACTTCTACAGCTTCCATTTTACGCCTGTGTCAGGGCTTGTGCTTGCCTGAATCAATTTTTTACTATTTCTTGACAAAATAGTTAAAAAGAAAGATTTAAAATCAAAATGAAAACTTTTAGCACTGCTACATGACTTTGCGGGCGGCTTCACCTCGTTCGCAAAGATTTAAATTTGTTCACAGAATCTGATATCTTTGTTTTCATTTGATGATAAAAACTTATTTGCAATTAAGGTGCCAACCTGCGGTGAGTCCATTTGCCGCCCTGTTTGAAGTAGTGGATACGGTCATGCAAGCGGTTATTTCGGCCCTGCCAGAATTCAATTTCATCCGGCAAAATCTGGTAACCGCCCCACGTTTTTGGCCGCACGATTGCTTTTTGGCCATATTCTTTTACCAACTCATTAAATGCCTGTTCCAACGCTACCCGGCTTTCAATCTGACGAGACTGGGGAGAAGCAATTGCACTGATTTGGCTTTCCAGAGGCCGGCTCATAAAATAGGCATCAGATTGCCGGGCGCTGGCTTTCTTTACCCGGCCGCGTATTCTTATCTGGCGAGACATTTCCGGCCAGTAAAAATTTACCGCCGCATAGGGCGTATGACGTAATTGAATTGCTTTGGTACTTTCATAATTGGTATAAAAGACAAAACTTTCATTTTCCATTCCCTTTAACAACACAACCCTGGAATCCGGGAAACCGCGCTCATCAACGGTAGATAGCACCATGGCTGTCGGATCAAATTTATCCACCGCAAGAATCTCTTCGAACCACTGCCTGAATTGCATAAAGGGATCGGCGTCCGCCTGCTCCTCGCTCAATGTTAAGTCGCCATATTCACGTCTGACATCTGCTATGGTGTGCCATTTTGACATTTATTGCTCCCAGATCAGGAAAATATCCGGCAAGTATACTCAAAAACCATTCTGCAGAGCCAGGGAAACCTGTCATTGCAATCCGAGTTACGGCTCTACGTTTGTCCTGTATAAGAAATTCCTGTATAACAGTCAAAAAGTTAATATTTGCTTAATAAAAAGCTTGTATGATTGATTTATATCAGCATGCAGCCGATAGCTTTATATGGGTAGGTTAATCACTATGCTTGGTCAATATATTGAAATATTAAAATCCTTTAAAGAACATCAGATATCTGTTTTCCTGAGAGGAATCCGTGAGAGTGTAACTACCAGTATTATTGATGATTATCTCACCGCCGAGATCAAGCCTTATTTCAATGCATATAATTATGAAATCGGCGTAGAAGGCACCATGGAACCAGGGCCCAAAAAAATTCTTTTTGAACTTAAAGAGGGAAAACTGTTTTATACGATTTATAGACCAGTGGTTGAAGAATCGAAATCAAAAAATAGCACGCCCACCGGAGAACACTCTGTTGCAGAAGAACCAATTCCGGCAAGAACTGATACCGTCCTTACTGATGCAGCAACTGAAACCGATTCGGCCCCCGAAAGCGAAGAATCCGATAATGACGAAAATAATCAGGGTATAGAGCCTGAACAGGAGGAAGCAGATAAGGACGTATTGCAAGTAGAAGAATACACGCTTATCTTGCACTCCGAAACGACCAAATCCGAAATTATACAAATTGTAAATTCCTGCGATCAAGGTGTAATTGAACAGGAAGAATTAGGCTGTACTACGATTGCCCCGTTAACACTAATACAGCTGACGCCTTATACAACAGACATTTTGCGCCTGATTGCCAAACGGGGTCAAATCCCTGACCAGCACGGCCCGTTTAAAAATTTCGAATGCGAACCCAAACAGGTTATTCAAATCAAACAGTTTGTTAATGCACTCTACCACGCCGAATTAACGTTTCAAAAACTTGAAGGCCTTGAATTAAACTCACTGAGCGGTAAATGGCAAAGTGCAAAGAAAATCTGGTCTGAAGTGATTGAGCAAGCCTACACTGCCAGCCATCTGCTCGCTAATCTTGATATTGATTTAATGGCAATATTCAATACTGAAGCAGCAGCCCTGACCCAGTTTTTCAAGGTAATACAGGAAATGGCGATTGAGTATGGGAAGAGCCAGAAAGATCAAACAGCTAAAGACGGTTCGCAATTGAAAAAAGCGCTGGAATTTATCAAGCGATATACCCAAAAAGATAAAAAAGCGTCCGAAACAGTCACTGCTTCAGCCCCGGCAAATGCGCCACAATTAGCAAATGAACCCGCACCGACCCCCACCAACCTGGAACCAGCAAAAAAACTGGAAGATCGATTAAAAGAATATAGCCACCAGGCTGGTACAATAGCCGGAATTACGGTTGATCAAATGCGACCCAGTAGTGGAAATGTCGATTATGATTTTCTTGCCTCTTTCTGTGGTGAGTTAAGTAATTATATTAAGCAGGCTACAGATATTGTAGATGAGTACACCGGACGCAAAAAACAGGATGAAAACTCTCAACAAAGTGCTCTATCCGGCACCCAGGCTAACGAAAATAATACGGCTGGACAACCCAGAGAAAATGAACTGACTGCCGTTCTTGGCGCAGAAAGACAGGAAGAACTGCGCAATGCAGCGCTTAAGCTGTCAGTTGCGCTGAATGAAATAAAAACCATTAATTTTTTTAATTCTTATAAATTCGGTAATTATATCGATATTATCCGCAATACCGTTATTCTATCGACCAGTATCCTGCAACAGACCAATTTTCTGACTGATGCCACGCAGGATGCGGTACGCGCACAACTTGCTGAAATAAAATATAGTCTGCTGCCCCAATTATTTGAAATACTGGACAAAATTGAAGATGAAGCACTATTAAAACCGGGAATGGTTTCTGAACCCATAATGCATCAAATGCGCTCGCTTTATAAGCTATTGATTCATTATACTGGTAAATTTGTCGAGTTTGATAAAAAAGGGATAGAACTTACGACCATTGAGGATAGAAAATTCCTTGATTTGCGTATCGCAAAAATCCGTGAACGCATTGCCCACTACACCATCCGCAAGCACGAATGGAAAGTCAGTCAGAAAGCGCTGAAGCAGTTTGTTGCTCTTATTCTTGAACTTGACGAAGTGGAAAAAGCAATTAAAAGCGAGGACCAGGTCAAACTGCAGCACTATAATCAAAAGGCCTCCCAACACAGTTTAACACTGGAGGCTTATCAGAAATTGCTTTTGCAAAAGATTCAGGAACAGGCACATCACCTTCCCCCCGCCTTGAGAGAAAAGCCGATTCCCAGTATAGAAAATACTCTTGCCAGCGAAATAGCAACTTGCGATTTCCACATTAAGATTGAACAAAACTTAATAAACAATATTTATCAGAATGCAGAACTGTCCATTAACCCGATAAATACCTGTGCCTATTCTTTGGATTTCAATGAAGAAGAAATACTGAAAAAACGCGATCCCGAGAAAGATTTTTGCCAAATTATCACAACCAATGTTCAAATCAACCCCACGCTGAAAGCATCTGCTCTGGTAGTGACTCATGATGAATTAACTTATGAACAAGCATCGGCTTTATTCAGCTGGTATCAAGGCAGAACAGCAACGCTGGCAGAAGCAGAAAAAGTCCTCGCGGCCTTTGTGGGCGAATTGACATCACTCAGCGGCTCCCTTTATCGTGCTGACAATGCTCAAAAAAAACGCCTGCTTGAGCAATATAAAATTATTCAGCCTTATCTGTCAGTGCTGAAAAACCCTGAGCGGGAAGCACTGGATCAAAGGATCAGAGACAATCTTATCCATGAGCCTGGCCAGACCAGGCTGCCTTACCGCACGCAGATAACAGCCAGTGAAGTCCTGTCCTGGATTAATGCTGATATAGCGCCAGCAGACAGGTACAGCCGCCCAACGATAAATCTGGCCCAAACGCTCAAAGTAGCACGACATTTCTCACAACATAGAGAGCGTTTGTTTTCAGCACTAAAAACTAACAAATATATTGCATCAGTGACTCAGCGCCCGTTAATTTCTGAACAAAGTACCGCCATGACTGAATCGCATTACGCAAAATCAATTAAAGAATTCCGTCAGTCCCTGCAAAACCTGACAAATGCGCTAACCCCGCAAATGCAGGCACTTTTAGCAACGGCAGACCAGGGTATACCCTATCCTGAATTGAGTAATAATGCCAAAGCGCTTGAGCAACCGGAACAGGTTATTAATATCAAACGGCTTTTTAATGCCTTATATAATATCGAACAGGCAGTTGATAACTTTGAAGCATTACATAGAGGCCTGATTGCAAACTATTCGCAAACCGGATATGTATGGCGCCTGTTTAATGTTTATGCCAATGTCGATAACCTGATTGACCTGTGTAGAGCGCTATACCAGGATCCTCATAGCAGGTCATTAGTCAGTGATTTAATAGACAAAGCCCTGCGGTTTAAAAATACGGTAGTAGACCAAAGTGAAGCGTATACCGTTGATTCAAGCGAAGTCAGTTCAAGAGCAGGAGCAGTGCAATATTCTGCAATCTGGTATTCACTGCAGGCATTAATGCTGGTGCCAGAGCATATCGCTGCATTAAATGAACAAAAACCAATACCGGAAGAAAAACTGCAGCAAATTCGCGATCGCAGTAAGAAAACGGTTCTGGATATCGAGGATATAATCCGTAAATCTGACTCATCTTTCCTGTTATTGCTTAAATCGCCAAAGATGTACAAACTGTTTCTGGAACTAAAGGCCAAAATCGGCGAATTCAGTACAACGTCTAATAAGGCCGTTAAAGCTCATTTACATGATATCAAAAAGAACCTGTTCACCCGGATTTTGCTGGAAACAGATCGCTGGGAAGAGCAGGTTGGCCTTCAGACAGGACTTTTATCTGACCCAATGAAGTTAATTCTGGATTCAATGTATCAGGGATTGCTTGAGCCGCTTGATTTAAGTTCTGCCATTCATGTGGGTTTAATTACCGACCTGACTCATCTGCACAAGCGTGAAGAAGCCAGTAACATACGTCATAGTGAGGCAAAGCGGGAAAAAGACGAAATTGCTGAAAAAACCGTTATATTAGCCAATTTGGAAGCAGCCATTAACAACTATGATAAAAAACACAACATAAGCCTTTTTGCACCTAGTACCTGGTTTACGACCCAAAACGCCCAGGAACAGGCTGTCAAGCAATTAGTGGAGGCTTATAGCAAAGCGCTCCCGATGTTGGTTGAGCAAAAAAACTTGCTTAATGGGGTAAAAATTGAAACGCCTGATCCAAAGCTCGATGAGACTATCCAAAAACATATTGCTGAAACCCTGCCCGTCCATAACATCAGGCAGCTGGCTACGTTAACAGCAGCAGCTTATCGTGGAAAGGGAAAAACGCAGGATCTCAAATTACAAATAGCGGAGCAAAGGCAAAACTACCTTCAGGAAGCCAAGGGTAAACAGGTTGATCAGAATAAGAAATATGTTATGGATTATGCCAGCCGCTTTTTTGATAAACGCTTGCAGGCAATTACGAGCCGGATTACTGATTTTATCCATGTTAATAATGATTATAGCGATAATCTGTGTGCTTTCCTGCAGGAATGTAAAAATGAAATTATTTGTGATGACCTGGCTTCTTCTCAGGCTGACATCAAAGCAGTGATTAATCAAGCGCTGGACGCAAAGATTAAGTTATTCCAACAGCAGAATATCAAGAAATATGTCCAACTTGAAAATGTTATTGCCGCCCTAGAACAATTTAATGTCTATTTCAGAAAAGCGAAGTCATCTCCTTATGAAAATGAAGAGACACGTGCCATAAAAGCCAATTGTATTCGCCCATTACATGATTTGGCAAAGGATAAATCAATTGATATTAATGCCCGCCTGAATACAATCAAAACCGAAGTCATGTCGATGAGATTCAGAACTGCCCTGTTAGCCAAAAAGTCCTTAAACCGATTTGACGCTTCCTGGCTTTTACGGTGCATCCTGTCTTTATTAAGCGCATTGCATCTCTATACCCCAAGGCATGTTAAATTATTTAATAATCTCAAAGACGCTGTTTCAGATAGTCCAAAATTAAAACCGAATAAGAGTCGTTTTGGGTTCTTTATTGAACAGGAACGGAATTATAATGCCCCACGGGCGCCGCAGCGTGAACGTGAGCAACCAATACCTGCAATGCGAACAGTAACGTAGTACAAATATTTGAGTTATTTTTTCACCAATGTTATAGTTTGCGACCAAATTAAATAATATTTGAGATTTGTGATGACAAAAATAACCCAAAGCTTGTTAGCCGTCTTTATCTGTAGCAGTGTCTATGCGCAAGATGTGGAAGTAACCGGTACGATTACCCGCACTATTCAGGTACCTGCCCAGCAAACGAATAGTACTCTAAAAAATAAAAGCCCTCAAAATAGTACAAAAACTATCAGCTTGTTAAAAGTCAACGTTTCAGAAAAAGCCAAGCAACACTTTATCAACCAGGCCAAAGCAATCAATAGCAATCGCATGCTTCTGAAAAGCAACGCTGTGCGTTATGAATTGCCGGAACAGGTGCAACTGGGTATGAACGATGTGCCAGTCCTTGATCAAGGAGTGCATGGCACTTGTGTTACCTTTGCTGTTACCGCAGCTTACGATGCGTTGTTAAATCAGGGCGATTATCTCAGTCAGGTTTGTCAATTGCAGTTAGGCAACTATCTCCAGACTAATGGTTATGCGCCAAGCGGGTGGGATGGCAGTTTAGGACGTATTGCATTAAATCAGATTGATCAGTTTGGCGTTATCAGCAAAGCAAAACAACGCGAAGCTGGCTGTGCCGGAATGGCTGAATACCCTGTTTATTCTGCTGGCAATAGTGAATCTATGACCCCGGAAGAATATCATCAGTTAAGTGAACAGCTCGATCCCATGACTATCAGCTGGTCATCTATTCTTGATGTAAATGAACTGAGTGATGAAACACTGGATACTGATCTGGTTCTGACCAAAGTCAAGCAATCCCTTGTTCTGGGTGACCGAGTGACTTTTGGCGTCCTGTTGTATGATATTAACCGTGGCCTGGCTGGCGCGGAAGGAAAATACAAAGCCAATAATGACAGTTGGGTTCTGACTCCTGAAATCATGCGTGATCTGTTCTGGGTCTTTTCTTATGACAATATTGGCGCTCATGAGATGGTAATTACCGGTTACGATGACAATGCTGAGGCAGTCGATGAAAAAGGCCGCACTTACAAAGGCTTGTTGACTCTGCGCAATTCCTGGGGCAGTAACCTTGGCGACGCAGGGAATTTCTACATGTCTTATGATTATTTCAGAACCCTGGTGATTGAATCGCAGCGGATTAGAAAGGAATAGTTTTAAGGCTGATCTGAACTGCTATGAAGGAGTGTTGGCTTTACAGCCCAACACTCCGTTTACTAATCTCGAGATTTCATTGGCTATCGTCAATAAATTGTTTAAACTAATCGTTTCCGAAAATGTGTGGAAAGGATTTCATGATGGAATCAGTAACGGATTGGCTTGTCATATTTTACCTGTCAGGGCTGTTGCTTGCCTTGGCTTTTTCAATACGAAGCTATATCAACCTGTTAGGCATGAAAAAACAGTTGAATATTGATATTTTCAAAGTCAGACCGGATTTACTTCGTTATTTGATTTTAAAAACCCTGTTCTGGCCCTATTTTTTAATCACGGAAAAAAGGCTGTCTGACCGTTTTTCGGCCTTGTTTTCCCATCTGCGGCGATAATAAAAATATCAACAATCTTCGAGGAAGGGGATGTTGGGCTGTAAAGCCCAACACACATTTACCAGCCAGTAACTTCAGCGATAGCATCGCCCAGATCAGCAGGTGAACGCACTGTTTTAACGCCTGCAGCTTCCAGAGCAGCGAATTTTTCAGCAGCAGTACCTTTACCGCCGGAAATAATCGCGCCAGCATGCCCCATACGCTTACCTGCAGGCGCAGTTACACCGGCAATGTAAGATACAACAGGCTTTTTAACATGAGCCTTAATATATTCAGCTGCTTCTTCTTCTGCAGAGCCGCCGATTTCACCAACCATAATAATGGCTTCGGTTTGCGGATCTTTTTCGAATAATGCCAGCGCATCGATAAAGTTTGTTCCCGGAATGGGATCCCCGCCGATACCGATACAGGTACTTTGGCCAAAGCCTTTATCAGTGGTTTGCTTTACCGCTTCATATGTCAGTGTTCCTGAACGGGAAACAATACCTACTTTGCCTGGCAGGTGGATAGAACCCGGCATAATACCGATTTTACATTCGCCCGGAGTGATAATACCTGGGCAGTTAGGACCGATTAAACGAGCCTGAGTATTGTTTTCAAGATATACTTTTACTTTCAGCATATCAAGCACAGGCACACCTTCAGTGATGCACACAATCAGCTTGATGCCCGCATCAGCCGCTTCCAGAATGGAATCCATGCAGAAAGGCGCTGGCACGTAGATCACACTGGCATCAGCGCCGGTTTCATCCACCGCTTCCCTTACGGTATTAAACACTGGCAGCCCCACATGGGTTTGACCGCCTTTTCCAGGCGTTACTCCGCCAACCATTTTGGTGCCATAGGCAATCGCCTGTTCAGAATGGAAAGTACCCTGTTTACCAGTAAATCCCTGGCAAATTACTTTTGTATCTTTATTTACTAATACGCTCATTGCTAGCCTCAAATTTGTAATGTGATTAAGCTACTGCCGCCACAATTTTCTTAGCAGCGTCAGTTAAACTTGTTGCTGCAATTACATTCAAATCGCTGTTATTCAGAATCTCAGCGCCTAATTGGGCATTATTGCCTTCCAGGCGAACAACAACTGGAATTTTAACGTCCACTTCCTTCACGGCTGCCAATATACCATCAGCAATCAGGTCGCAACGGACGATACCGCCAAAAATATTCACTAAAATACCTTTGACATGCTCATCAGACAGAATAATCTTGAATGCTTCGCTGACACGCTCTTTAGTTGCGCCGCCACCAACATCCAGGAAGTTTGCCGGTTCGCCGCCGTGTAGCTTGATAACGTCCATCGTTGCCATAGCTAGACCCGCGCCGTTAACCATACAACCAATTTCGCCATCTAACGGAATATAGTTTAACTCCCAGTCAGTCGCACGATTTTCACGCTCGTTTTCCTGTGAGGTATCGCGCATGGCTTTTAATTTAGGCTGGCGATAAAGCGCATTGCCGTCAATATTGATTTTACCGTCCAGACACAGTAATTGCCCCGCCTTGGTAACAACCAACGGATTAATTTCAAGCAGGCTTAAGTCGCACTCCACAAACATTTTGCCAAGTCCCATCATTAATTGGGTAAATTGCTTGATTTGCTCATCCTGCAAACCTAATTTGAAAGCAATTTCCCGGCATTGGTAAGGCATAACGCCAACCAGAGGGTCAACCGCTACTTTAAAAATTTTCTCAGGTGTTTCGTGAGCAACTTTCTCAATCTCAACGCCGCCCTCTGTGGATGCCATAATAACGACACGACGGGTTGCGCGGTCAACAACAGCGCCAAGGTATAATTCACGGCCGATATCGCAGGTTTCTTCAATCAGCAGTGTGTTAACAGGCTGGCCATTAGCATCAGTCTGATAAGTAACCAGGTTGGTACCCAATAATGATTCGGCAACGGCAGCTAACTCTTCATTGCTGGAAACCAGTTTCACCCCACCTGCTTTTCCTCGTCCGCCGGCATGTACCTGGGCTTTGACAACTGAGCGCGGAGTGCCCAGCCTGGAAGCGGCCTCCAGTGCTGCTGCAACGCTATCGGCTGTATACCCGACAGGTACAGGTAAGCCATAACTGGCAAATAATTGCTTGGCTTGATATTCATGTAGATTCATTGTTGCTACCTTTTAAAAAGTAAAACCCGGCAAGGCGGGTTTTGCGGTTAAACGTAATCACTAAATATTTAACAAGAGACGTGCCGGATCTTCCAGCAACTCTTTCACGGTTACCAGAAACTGCACTGATTCTTTACCATCGATTAAGCGGTGATCGTAAGACAGCGCCACGTACATCATTGGTCGAATAACAATCTGTCCATTTTCAACAACCGGCCGATCTTCAATTTTATGCATTCCAAGAATTCCGGTTTGCGGTGGATTGATAATCGGTGTAGCCAGCAGTGAACCAAATACGCCGCCATTGGTGATAGTAAAGGTTCCGCCCTGCATTTCTTCCATTGCCAATTTGCCTTGACGCGCTCGGGTCGCTGAATCATTGATTGATTTCTCAATGTCAGCCAGACTCATTTGATCGGCATCGCGGACAACCGGAACCACCAGACCACGCTCAGTAGATACGGCAATACCGATATCGTAATAACCATGGTACACAATATCCTGACCATCAATAGAAGCATTCACCGCCGGGAATCGTTTCAGCGCCTCAACAATTGCTTTAGTGAAAAAGGACATGAAACCTAACTTCACGCCATGCTTTTTCTCAAAAATATCTTTATATTGCGCTCTTAAATCCATTACTGCTTTCAAGTTAACCTCATTAAACGTTGTTAACATGGCGGCATTATGCTGAGCCTGTACCAGCCGCTCTGCAATTTTTGCCCGCAGACGGGTCATTGGAACTCTGCGCTCTTCGCGTGCACCCATAGCTGGTGCGGCTGCGGTGCTGCGGCTCTCTGTTTTTGCCGGCTTTTCACGGTTAGCAGCAATAAACGCCAACACATCTTCTTTAGTCAGACGACCATCTTTACCACTGCCTTTAATCTGACTTTCCTGCAGATTATTTTCAGCGAGCAGGCGTCGAACAGCTGGACCCGCTGCTTTATCATCATCGGAACCAGCCGCTGCGGGAGCAGACGTTTCTGCTTTGGCTGCGGCAGGCTCTTCTTTAGCAGGAGTGCTTGCAGCGCCTGCTTCAATCTCAGCCAGAACCTGATGTGCCTGAACAGTAGAACCTTCCTGAAAGTGGATTGCTTTTATTACGCCATCAGCAGGTGCCGGTACTTCCAAAACAACTTTATCAGTCTCCAGATCCAGGAGATTTTGATCACGGGTCACCGTATCGCCAACTTTTATGTGCCAGGTGGCGATGGTTGCATCTGCCACTGATTCAGGCAGCGTCGGTACTTTAACTTCAATAGACATGGTTAGTCCTTCTTTTGTTTAATTTGTTAATCAATTAAGGCCTGATTGACCAACGCCTGCTGCTGGGCAGCGTGGAGTATCGGGCTACCGGCTGCCGGAGCTGCGGCAAAACCTCTTCCAGCATAACGTAACGTCTGATCAGCACGCAGACAGCTGATAATATTGTGCTGAGAGGAGAACCAAACGCCCTGGTTTTGCGGTTCTTCCTGGCACCAGACTATATCTTTTGCCTGCGGGAAACGTGCAAGCTCTTTTGCCAGCCGCTGTTTAGGGAACGGGTATAGCTGTTCAATCCGCACAATAGCGACATGTTCAAGGTTATCGTCACGCCGTTTCTGCAACAGATCATAGTAAACTTTTCCACAGCATAACACCACTCTGGTGACTTTTGCCGGATCAATCGCATCAATTTCCGGGATGACGGTATGGAATTTACCATTTGTCAAATCGCTTATCGGCGAAACAGCCAACTTATGGCGTAACAGGCTCTTGGGCGTCATGACAATCAGCGGCTTGCGGAAATTACGCAGCATCTGGCGGCGCAACATGTGGAACATTTGCGCAGGCGTTGTTGGCGTACAAACCTGAATATTACGCTGTGCACAAAGCTGCATATAACGTTCCAGCCGAGCTGAAGAGTGTTCAGGTCCCTGTCCTTCATAACCATGAGGCAGTAACATGACTAACCCGCATAACCGGCCCCATTTCTGCTCGCCTGAGCTGATGAACTGATCAATAACAACTTGTGCACCGTTAGCGAAGTCGCCAAATTGCGCTTCCCAGAGTACGAGCGTTGTCGGATCAGAGGACGCATATCCGTATTCGAATGCCAGCACCGCTTCTTCTGACAGCACTGAGTCAATTACAGCAAAGCTTTTATCCGGATTGGTTATTGTTTTTTCCAGTGGTATAAACACATCGCCATTTTGAGAATCATGCAGTACGGCATGGCGGTGGGCAAAAGTACCACGGCCGCAATCCTGCCCTGATAAACGTACACCATAACCGTCATTTAACAAGCTGGCATAAGCCATAGTTTCAGCATAGCCCCAGTTCATTAACTGTTCGCCGCTCGTCATGCTGGCGCGGTCCGCCAATAATTTTTTAACGACCGGATGCAATTCGAATCCTTCCGGCAAAGTCAATAATTTTTCTGACAGAGCCTTGATCGTTTCGGCGCTGATTGTCGTGTTGGCTTTATCAGTCCATTTACTATTGACATAGGGTGACCAGTCAATTGATATCTTGCCCTCGAAGTTCTCATGCACCACGTTGACTACTGCGTGGCCTTTATCAAGTGTAGCACGGTATTCTTCGACTTTTTGATCAACCTCCTGCTGTGAAATCAAACCTTGCTTCACCAACTGCTCGGCATAAATTTCGCGCAGCGGGCGCATTGATTTGATTTTCTTGTACATCGTCGGTTGAGTTACTGCCGGCTCATCGGCTTCGTTATGGCCATGACGGCGGTAACACACCAAATCAAGAACCACATCGCGCTTGAATTTCATTCGGAAATCGAACGCAATTTGGGTAGCAAAAACAACCGCCTCCGGATCATCGCCATTAACATGAATAACAGGCGCCTGAACCATTTTTGCGACATCAGTGCAGTATAACGTGGAGCGGGCATCCAACGGATTACTGGTGGTAAATCCGATTTGGTTGTTGATAACGATATGGACTGTACCGCCAGTACTGTAACCTCGGGCCTGAGACAGGTTAAATGTCTCCATAACCACGCCCTGGCCGGCAAATGCCGCATCACCGTGGATAACTACCGGTACAACTTTTTCTTTCTTACCCAGATCATGCCGTCTTTCCAGACGTGTGCGCACAGAACCTTCAACTACCGGACCGATAATTTCGAGATGAGACGGGTTGAACGCAAGCGCCAGATGGACGATATTACCGTCATCAGTACGTAAATCAGATGAAAAACCCATGTGATATTTCACATCGCCTGATAATTCAGACTTGATTTTACCTTCAAATTCCTGGAACAGGCGATCCGGTTCTTTACCCAGCACATTGACCAGTACATTCAGACGGCCGCGGTGCGCCATACCAATAATAATTTCCTTCACCCCTTCAGAACCGCCTTTTCTGATGATTTCTTTCATCATCGGAATTAATGCGTCGCCGCCTTCGAGGGAGAAACGTTTTTGGCCAACATAGCGGGTACCCAGATAGCGCTCAAGGCCATCGGCGGCAATCAAAGCGTTTAATATACTTTTTTTGGTAGCTGGATCAAACGAGGCGCGACCGCGTACTGATTCCATCTTTTGCTGTAACCATTCTGTTTCAGCCATATCTGAAATATGCATGTACTCAATACCAATGCTTCCGCAATAGGTATCACGCAAAGCCTGATAGATTTCCTGGAGCGTCATTTCTTTTTTATCAAAATACTTTCCAGCATAGAAACTGCGATTCAGATCAGAATCATGTAATTGATGAGAAGACAGCTCAAGGCTTGGAACCTGAACACGTTCAGCCATCTCTAATGGATCCAGGCGGGCAGCATGGTGGCCATATGAACGATACGCATTAATCAGATTGGCGACCTGATATTGTTTGCTATCTTCTGAGATAATGGTCTGTGCACGTCTGGCATTAGCGTTTTCGAGAAAATAATCCCGAATCTCACGGTGTGCGACTTCCCTGGTTGAGCCATTTTTCGGCAACGCTTCGAATGCAGCTCGCCAGTCAGCAGGAACTGACTCGGGATCAGCCAGAAAATCTTCATACAGGCCATCAACATAAGCCATGCTGCCGCCGGACAAATAGGATGAAGCCCATTCTTTTTGCAGGTCATTACTGCTCATTTCTTGTTTCTCCAAGGAGGGTCACTATCGAAATCCGCGCTCCCTGAATCTCGATAGTAATTTACCACAAAACAGCTACCAGAATATCCCTATCAGGTTTCCTGCTCTAACATTTGCGTACGAATTTCAGCGATTGCTTTCGTTGGGTTTAATCCTTTCGGACAAACATTTGCACAATTCATAATTGTGCGGCAACGGAATACCTTGAATGCATCATTTAAGTTATCCAGCCTTTCCACTGTTGCCGTATCACGGCTATCGGCCAGAAAACGTCTCGCCTGTAATAATCCTGCCGGACCGATGAATTTATCCGGATTCCACCAGAATGAGGGACAGGAACTTGTGCAGCAAGCGCATAAGATGCACTCATACAGCCCATCCAGCTTGGCACGGTCTTCCGGCGATTGCAGCCGCTCCCGTGCCGGTGCAACCTGATTATTCTGCAGATAAGGCTCAACACGCTCATATTGTTGATAAAACTGCGACATATCCACAACCAGATCACGAATAACCGGGAAACCTGGTAAAGGGCGAATCACAATTTTATCGGTTTTTAATTGCGACAAGGATGTCACACAAGCCAAACCATTAGTACCATTAATATTCATGCCATCAGAACCGCAAACCCCTTCGCGGCAAGAGCGGCGGTAAGAAATGGTTTCATCCTGCTCTGCTTTCAATCGCTCAAGCAGAGTCAAAAGCATAGGATCGCTTTTGGCAGGAATAGAAATTTGATAATCCTTCATATAGGGCTTTTGATCCGCCTCAGGATTATAACGATAAATGGACAGGCTCAGAATTCTACTATCAGCCATGGCATATCCTCTTAATAAACTCGTTCTTTAGGTTCGAACGGCTTGATGTATTTGGGTGAAGCATTCACCGGACGATAATCAACGCTGTTCCCTTCTTCAAAGTAAAGCGTATGCTTAATCCAGTTCGCATCATCCCGCTCAGGGAAGTCTTCCCGGCTATGTGCGCCGCGGCTCTCGGTTCGAGCCAGAGCAGACACGGCTGTTGCATAAGCGGTAGCCATCAGGTTATCAAGCTCAAGTGCGCTGATGCGTTCCGTATTAAATACCTGGCTCTTATCCTGGATCGCAGCATTTGCCAAACGGTCACGCAGAGCCTGGAGTCGATGTAACCCCTGCTCCATAACCTGGCCAGTACGGAAAACACCGAAGTCTTCCTGCATTACACGTTGCATTTCATCGCGGATAACTGCCGGACTTTCACCGTCTGTGGCTGTTTGCCAACGATTATAGCGCGCCATTGCCTGCTCAAGATCATCATCACTGATGTAAGCCATATCAGGCAGCTGATTGGACTGCCAGAGTTCTTCGACATGCAGGCCCGCGGCACGGCCGAATACAACCAAATCAAGCAACGAATTACCGCCAAGACGATTTGCGCCATGCACAGATACGCAAGCACACTCTCCAACTGCATACAGACCTTCGACAATAGAATCCTGGCCGTTTTTATGGGTAATTACCTGACCGTGGATATTGGTTGGAATTCCGCCCATACTGTAATGGCAGGTCGGTACGACTGGAATCGGCTCAACAATAGGATCAACACCGGCAAATTTTATTGACAGTTCACGGATACCTGGCAGCCTTGATTTAATCAGATCGGCACCCAGGTGATCCAGTTTCAGTTTCACATGGTCAACGCCTTTGGGATCAAAACCTTTACCAGCACGGATTTCCAGCGCCATGGAACGGGCTACCACGTCGCGTGACGCCAAATCTTTAACACGCGGTGCGTAACGCTCCATAAAACGCTCGCCGTCCTTGTTAATCAAATAACCGCCTTCGCCGCGGCAGCCTTCTGTGACCAGAGTGCCGGCACCCGCTATTCCGGTAGGATGGAATTGCCACATTTCCATATCCTGCACCGGAATACCTGCCCGTAATGCCATCCCGAAACCATCGCCAGTATTAATGTACGCGTTCGTTGTAGACTGATAAATACGGCCAGCACCGCCAGTTGCAAGAATACACACTCTTGACTGGTAAAAAACAACTTCACCGGTTTCGATACATAAAGCAGTAACGCCAGCAACTCGCCCATGAGCGTCTTTAACGATATCAAGCGCATACCACTCACTGAACACGTGGGTGTTAGCTTTTAAATTCTGCTGATAAAGTGTATGCAGCAGAGCATGACCCGTACGGTCAGCAGCAGCGCAAGTACGCGCAGCCTGTTCGCCGCCAAAATTTTTCGACTGTCCGCCAAACTGACGCTGATAGATTTTACCATTATCCATTCTGGAAAAGGGCAATCCCATATGCTCCAGTTCATAGACGGCTTCCGGACCGGTTTTGCAGAGGTACTCAATACAATCCTGGTCACCGATATAGTCAGCGCCTTTTACAGTGTCATACATATGCCAGCGCCAATCATCTTCATCCGCATTCCCTAAGGCGGCGGTAATTCCGCCTTGTGCAGATACTGTATGTGAACGAGTTGGAAACACTTTAGATATTAATGCTGTTTTCAGGCCTGAATTCGCCATTTGCAAGGCAGCGCGCATTCCCGCACCGCCGGCACCGATAATTACAGCATCAAATTTGTTTCGTGGAAATGCCATGCCTTATTGCCCCCAGACAATCATTAAACCCCAGATAAACTGACCAACTAACCAAGCAAACACCAGCATTTGTACGGATAAACGCACTACGGTACATTTGAGGTAATCAGTTGTTACTGTCCAGATTCCCACCCATGAATGCAGTGCCAACGCACCCAAGGCTGCCACGGTTGCTATTTTGAATAGCGGCAGGTGAAATAACATTTGCCACTGCTCATATTGCATGTGTGGATGCAGGATAATAAATCCTAATAGAAAAACCGCGTAATAAGCGAAATAAACGGCTGTAATCCGTTGTATTATCCAATCTTTCAAACCATTGCCGGTCAGACTGGTGACATTATTTACCATATCCAGAATCCTAGAATAATTGTTACGATAACAGACAGTACAATGACAAGTATTGCGCTGCGCCGGCCAGCACTGAGCTCTTCCCCGAAACCGAGATCCATTGCCAGGTGGCGTATACCAGCCAGCAAGTGATATCCCAGGGCAGCCATAAATGCCCATACAGCCAGTTTGTAAACCGGGTTGGCCAGCATGACCAGAACGGCATCATATGACTCACGGCCTTTCAGCGACAGGTCAAGAAAATAAATCATTAACGGCAGCAGCAAAAACATAACCACACCGGAAACCCGGTGTAGAATGGATGCAATTGCCATGGGGGGAAATTTCATCGTTCCCAAATCAAGATTAACGGGTCTTTTCTGATTCACAATAACAATCATCCCTTCTAAAAAAATGGTATAAAAATTATAACATAGAT
This sequence comes from Legionella dresdenensis, assembly GCF_042649825.1. Classification (NCBI taxonomy): domain Bacteria; kingdom Pseudomonadati; phylum Pseudomonadota; class Gammaproteobacteria; order Legionellales; family Legionellaceae; genus Legionella; species Legionella dresdenensis. Next base: position 90,457 of record NZ_JBHSAB010000014.1, read on the forward strand.
AAAAAAACCAGCGCAGTATACCACTGTGTTTTTATGGCGGAAAGGTGATATGCCCAATTTCCTTTAAAAAGCGCATTACAATTTTGTATCAGGATTGAAATGTCGGGTTTTACAGCCCAACCCAAGTTTTTTTAGGCTCCATGAACAAAATTAAGGATAGTCTGCGACACTTTTTGCGGCTGTTCTACCGGGCTTGCATGTCCTCCCGGGATAATGGCCAGCCTGGTCTGGTTTCCAATACCGTTTACCACTTCACGTGCGCCCGCCACCGGCGAAACGATATCCTCTTCAGCAGCAATGACTAATGCCGGCACCTCGATTTCATGTAACCAGTCCCTGGAATTAAATCCTTTTAAGGCATCAAGCTGGCGGCAATATCCGACATAGGTCTGTGGATAAGGGTTATCCCGTGTCAATTTGATTAAATTATCGAACTGACCAGGACGGGCGAGAAATTCGCTTGAAAAAACCCAGGGCGCGATTGACTGCACTCGAAAATTTAATGAGGCATTGCTGCGCTGTAATTCACCGGCAAACTCAAACGCCATCTCGGGTGCTTTATTAATAGAGTGGAAGGTATTAATCAGGACAATTTTACTTAAATCACGGCCAAACCTCCTAGCCATATTTTGCGCAATGGCACTGCCCATTGATTGCCCGACGATCACAGGTTTATCCAGTTCAAACCGTGTGATTAGCGCCATGACATCATCCGCCATGAGATCAATTGAATAAGGGGTATCTGGCGCATCAGTCTGTCCTATTCCCCGATTATCAAACAAAATGACTTCATGCGATCGGCTCAGATCGCCCAGAACGCCAGTCCAGAACGTATGATCACAGGAAAAGCCGGCTATTAATACCAGTGGATTTCCGTTTCCTTTGCCGTGTATTTCGTAATATATATCGATGTCATTTATCCGTATTTTTCCTGGCATTAACTGATCTCCTGCGTGCTATAATACTAGATTAAAAATTGAGTGTTGGGCTTTGCAGCCCAAACTACACTGTATTTATTCAACAACACCCTTTGTAATATTAGCGATTCTGTCAACTTCATACTATTATTATATTATTGTGATGGGAGGACAGCATGTTAGTCAAACGCCCTGTGTATGATCAACAACTCAGATGCATGGCTATCGAAATTCTTGCCAATGAGCAAGCCAGCGAACCCGGCGAGTTAGTTAATGATTTTACTACTTTAATTCAGAATATTAACTCTATTTTGCCAGTTTTTGTACCTTATGCCCTAAAACCTCTGGTTGAAAATATAGATCCGCCACTCGAAAACCCCATTATATTAAAACTGCATACTGCAGATATCAATGTGCTTTATTCCGAAAACGATCTGGAAAATTCTCCTTATTCAATTGCCTTAATGATAGACAACCCCGAACAGTTAGTCTGGATAAACTATGCGCAATATATTGCCTTAAGCGAGCAAGTAATGGCTGTTGCTGATATCGTCAAGGTAGTCCGATTTATTCAGGCTAAACGTTGCAAGGTTATCGCTTATAATATTGCCCATCTTCTGGATTTTGACCAGTGCCGGGCCATTACCATAGATTATTACTGCGGCGGTTTCCTGTTTGAGCCGCAATTACATGAAAAAAACATTGACATTGCCAGCAATAAGCTGAATTTAATTCAGTTAATCAGTGCATTACAGAACCCTAATACTAATCTGGATATTGTCTTTCAATTGATAAAAGCCGATCCCCTGTTATCGTTTCAATTGCTTAAAGTCGCTAATTCGGCAGCATTTTCCGGCTATCGTGCTGTTAACTCCATTGAGCAGGCGGTACAACGCCTGGGATTATTGCATTTGAAAAACTGGGTCATGGTGTTATCGATGAAAAATGTATCCTGTAAGCCGGTAGAAATTGTCGAAGCAGGACTGATTCGGGCTAATATGGCACAAATGCTGGCTAGCGCCAATTCAGGTTTATCTCCTCAGAGCGCGTATGTCGGCGGGCTTTTATCCGTACTTGACAGCCTTCTTGATTGCCCCATGGGTGTATTAATGGAAAAAATTACCTTGACTCACGAAATCTCTGAAGCATTGCTTTATCAAACCGGCGAACTTGGCGAATTGTTGTATTTAGTCATTAATTATGAACAGGGCAACTGGCACAACCTGACCAGCACTGAATACTATGGTCTTGATTTAAGTAAGGTGTATATTGATTGCACTGAACATGCATCGATAGGAAGACAGGTTTTCGCCTGATCAACCCATTTCTTTCCTTATTGTACAATTTTAAGGCTGCGTTAATATTTGTTGTTTATAATACATGAAATATTACATTCATGCGGACCAAACCATGTATTATGATTATATTAACTCAGATGAACGAATAAAAGGCAACAGCCTTCATAATCAAGCAGTTGAACAAGTTTTTAATCTAAACAAAGCCAAGCAGGCACTCAGACAGTATCAAGCAGGCTTGCGCAAAATCAATGCAGCGAATAAAGACGACTATAAGTCTGGGGTATACGAGGAAAATCTTGTTGCTGCTCTGACTGATATACTGTACGAAAGTTGTAATACCGTGCTTTATGTTCTTGAAAAAAAGCGCAATTGTGATGATCTGGATAAATTTGAAACGATCTGGCGTGGAGACTTAGAGCCAAAATGCCAGCAACTTCATGAGACCAAAAGCTCTTTGAAGAATATCCACAAAAAAACCACGCTCTTCAAAGGAATCGTGGATGCTTATAATGCACTTGGAACCGCATTCGAAAGAATCAGCGATACCTATCTCGATCTGAAAGAAGCTCGGATTGATTCGAATGAATCGCCAGATAAATTGCAGGAATATGAATTAAAAGCCAGCCAATGGATGAAGCGGGCTATTGAATATTACGAGAGAGCTGGCAGCAAAATTGCTAAAAATTCACATACCGAAGAAGAACTCCAGGAAACAGTTAATATCCATAGAGGTTTCCTGACCTTACTCCATAAGGAATTTTTGCATACCAACGACATAAACTCTATGGTTTGTGCTAAGCAACACATTGAAAAATATAATTTATTGCTGATTGAATGCGACGCTTTGGAAAAGCTGGATATTCTCGGCATTGCCGTTAAAGCGTCTGACGTGCTGGGCCAACCAAAGCAGGATTTGCTCGCGCAGATTAACAGTATTATACCAACCCTGTCGGAAGATGAGCTTCAAAATGACATTGTAACATATATCAAGGAACTCATTAATTGCCGTGAGCCAGGAGAGTCTGCAGATGCTAGCGACATGAATATTGTTGATTTTGACTCAGATACTGATGAAGAATTGGACTTTGAAGAGGAATTAGATTCTGAAGTAGTAGTAGAGACGGTGGCATTTGAGTCCAACGACTCCGAATTGGAATCAGAGCAGCAACCCAATAATGATATGCCCCAAAGCCATAAAAGAAGCCGTGAGGAGACTTTATCCTCTGCCTCAGATGATGCGGAATCTGTAGAGCCGTCATCCAAGAGAAGCGCTTTAACCCGTTCTGATAATCAAGAAGAGAGTACGGCATCCCGTGATTTGACAACTTCAACTCAACTACAAACTGTAGCGCCGCCAGCAGAATCAGATATTCAGTCAATTGTTCAACCAGCTTTGCCAACGCCGCAAGCAAACGAGTACTTAGAACCGCCTGTAGGCATTGTGAATCATCCAGAGCAAGCTATGGCGCCAGAGAACACCCCTATCCTAATCAAACCAAGGCCAGAAAAAGGCTGTCTCAAAGATCCAAACAAAAGCCCAAACTTAAAAACAGTACGCTTTTTGTTTTTCACTCAAGACAAGATTCAAGTCTATCCCGTAACTTCTTTACCTGCATTGGCACCAACAGATAGTGAAAACGCAGAGGGATATTCTACCGAAGACTTGAGTTTAATGGCATTTAATAAAGCCATACACTCTTTTATTGAAGAACATAAACCACAGATTAAACATGAAGAGTTTTTAGGAGACATACTTGCTTGTATTGCCTTCCATTTTCAAAATAGAGAAAAAGAGTTCCCTCTTCTGAATATAAAACTGTATTCTACGGCCTTTCGATTAGCACCTCATCAGAGTCATGTAAAAGGAAAGATGGGTGAGCTTTTTAAGAATAAATCCCTTAGAGACATGTGTGCGAGTCATAGCGAATTTACTAGCAACCCCGATTATTTCATGCGGGCAAAAGCAATTCTACCAGCTCCAGCATCGACACCAGCTCCAGGATCGCCGCCAGTTTCAGCATCGGCACGAACACCAGTACGAAACCGGGTAGATCGAGCACCACGTTCCGCAAAAGCCCTCGCACGAATGGCTGCACCTCCAGCACCTGTACTTGCACCAGCACGAAGCGGCATGGAGCTCTTTACAAGCGCAATTAACTACATGTTGGCCGAGCTTGAGGGCAGCAATAAAAATTTGGTGGTAACAGAAATCAGAAAACTTGTTGCCTCATTAAGCACCCGGAGTTCATTTAAAAAAATGACAGTTGATTTCTGCGAGCAATATTATGATGCGGCACTGGAAACACTGCATCGTACTCATGCGGATTCTGCTCCAGCGCCCAGGATGTAGATGAGTTATTTTATCCCTCTCCCCAACCCTCTCCCGATACGGGAGAGGGGGCAAGGCAGGCACAAGTGTAATCGAGGTTTTTCTTTTCAAATCTGGCGCTAACAAGCGTTCCATGCTAAAACTATCAAACAACCCCTTAATTTTTTAAAACAAAGATTGAGTAAATCAATTGCCATTGTGATTAACAACCATGCAAAAAATGCCGGGAACGCTGAAGCGTATCTCACGGGCTTTACTGAGCGAGGGGTTGATTATCATCTTTATAAGGTGGATAGCGCCGATCTGGAAAACACCCTGAAACGCTGTGTTGACGAGTACGACATGATTCTGGCCGGCGGCGGAGATGGTACTGTGCGTAGCGCTGCCCACTGGTGCGCTCATAATCATATTATACTGGGCATACTTCCCCTTGGCACTCTCAATCATTTTGCAAAAGAACTCATGCTGCCGACAACTTTAACCGAATTGATTGCCGCGATTAAGCACAAAACAACGACTACCATTGATTTGGCTGAAGTAAACGGCAAAATTTTTGTTAATAATTCATCGCTGGGATTTTATCCAAAACTGGCCAGGAAACGGGATTACTATTCACGATTCTATAATAAGTGGTTAAGCTATATTCCCAGCTTTTTTGAAACATTCCGCAACCATGAAACCTACTCATTATCCGTTAAAAGCGCTGAGCTCGACTTTAAGCTGCGAACCTCGTTTTTTATGATTAGCAATAATTTATATTCCTATCAGTTCCCGCTCACTATAGCCCGGGAAAATTTTAATGCCAAACGGCTAGGACTTTATTTTTTCAAGCATGGAAGGCTACGGTTGATGAAAATTATCCGCAGTTTATTTAATCGTAAAAAAAATTTTGAAATCCTCGAAACTACTATGCCAGTAAGCGTTTCAATTACTAACCATTCTAAAATTGCCATTTCCCTGGACGGAGACACATTTGACACTGAAACGCCATTACACTACACAATACACCCTGACGCTTTAATCCTGCTGACGAATAAACCATGAAATTTTTTCATATTTCCGATTTACATTTTGGTATGCATAAAGAGGAAATTATCATGCCTTTTCTGGCAGAGATAGCGGCCTTTGCCCCTGATATCATTATCATATCGGGTGATTTAACGCATCGCGCCACATCAGCCCAATACCAACAATTACAACGTTTTCTGAACCAGATCTCCTGCCCGATTTTAACCGTACCCGGCAACCATGACATTCCATTACATAATCCCTTTGCCCGGCTACTAAACCCATTTGACAATTATGAGTATTATTTAGGCAATAAAACCCTCAGTGAGTTTTTTAGCGATGCGGTTAATATTTTGGGTGTTAACAGTGTTAATCCCTGGCAAATAAAAAACGGCAGATTAACCCGCAGCACCATGGATTTAATCAAGCGCTCATTTGCTGAACATGAAAACAACGTTAATTTATTATTTTTCCATCATAATTTTGATTATTTGGATGGCCTGCATAAACCGTTAACCAACGATGAGCAATTCCTGCGCTTTCTGAAAACCAGCCCGGTAAATATCGTCTGTACCGGCCACCTTCATTATGCCCATGTTAATCTGGTGGAAAAAACCGACCGGCAGGTGTGTCTGGTTTTGCATGCTGGTTCGTTGTTATGTCAACGCACTAAAGACGGCTTTAATAGTTACTTTGCAATTGAGCTTAGCGGCCAGCAATGCAAGATTGATTGGCGGGTATTTAATAAAGTTTGTTTTGTGACTCAAGGGTGTTTTGAGATTAATCTTGCTGAGCCTGATGCAGTTTTAGAGAGCACTTTGCAAGCGAAATAACGTGTTGGGCTTTTACAGCCCAAGCTGCATTATCGTGAGCGCGACATTTTTACAGATGAACCGCGTGACTGGCGAAAAATCTCGCGCGGCGCCTCTGGCGGATAACCGTATTTCTCAGCAATTCGTTTGACATTCTGTAAATAAGCTTCGCCCCAACGGCCAGGGTCAAAATTGGTCACTACAACGTTATAACTCAGGTTAATAATACTCTCGAATGCCTTGCGTTGGGCAAGCTCATGGCCGCCAAATGCGACCTGTACTTCAGTTTCGGTTGCAATGCCGCCTGATTTTAATCGCTCCACCAGGATGTAAATCATTTTTTCAATGGTGTAATACAACTTGCACATCGACATTCCGGCAATAAACATTTCCTCTGCTTTGGAAGTTGATAATTTATTACCGTGATCGTAAATCGTATAGACCGGTTCATAGTCGCTTGTGCCCGGAATAATTTCAGGCTCAATCACCACAGGCGGTATGATGGGCTCAATGTCCGGCGTAAGAATGTAAAGTGAAAAATCAGCCCAATGCCACCAGAGCTGATAGACTTTCTGAACCAGAGCTAACGGATCAGACAAATCATCAATCAATATTTTCTGCCGTGCCTCTTCCGCAATTCTTTGTAATTCACTCTCAGAATCCGACGCACTATCAGCCATAATCACTACCCTTTCACTGTTTATACACTTATATTAGCTTAAATAAAGGCAATGAACACTGCCTTACTTGTTAAAAAAACGAAAAATTAATACTCCGCATGATAGGGATCAAACACATCCCGCACGGCATCGGAAAACAGATTGCTGGCCAAAACCAGGATAAACATAAAAATAAAGGCGGCAGTCATCGGCCACCATACGATAGGCTCCTGCGCCAGTTCAAGCCGGGCGCCATTAATCATATTACCCCAGCTAATCGTCATTGGCGAGACGCCAACGCCGACATAGGATAAAACAGCCTCTGCCAGCACCAAAAAGCTGAAATCAAGCACCAGGGTGATTAATACAATCGGCATCACATTTGGCAGCAAGTGCTTGCGGATAATTCGTAATGAACTACTGCCCAACGCTTTGGCAGCAAGCACATAATCCATTTCACGCAATTTTAAGGCCTCGGCACGCAGTAAACGACACAGGCTGGTCCAACTGGTAACGCCAAGTATCAAGCACAAGGCAAATAAGCGGGCATCGGCATTTTGATCAAGTGAGGTAAACTGATCCGGATGGCTTGCGATATATGTTTGCATCGATAGCACTGACGCGGTAATCAACAAAACGCCAGGGATTGAACTTAACGTGGTATAAATATACTGGATAATATCATCAATCACCCCACCGAAATAACCCGCCGCAATCCCGAACAGCAAAGCCAGCGGCAACATAAAAAGTGTAGTCAATGTTCCAATAACCAAACCGGTTCGGATGCTTTTTATGGTGTAGAAAAAAATATCCTGTCCGATTTTACCCGTTCCTAACAAGTGAAAATCCCGTGATAACCAGTAACTGGCCGCCAGCACAAACAGACAAATGCCAAATGTAACCAGCCCGCTTACCGTAACACCGCTTAACCTTAGCCTCTGCCGCAAATAAAAATGCTTAAACGCCATGATTGCGAGGCAAAGCAGTAATGTGCCAGCCAATGCCCATGCCAGGGCATAACCAGCTATTTTAGCAATCTGCCGGTTTCTTTCCCCAGTATTATAATGTGCCGGCGGATATTTAAGACGGGGATAAACCTGCTGCACCTTATCATTAATGACTACGGTTTCTGTACTGTATAAGGTAAGCGCTAATGGAGCCGAATAGGTTTTTTCATAAAAATCGCCAATCGGTGCAACCATCCTGTCCAGCAGCGATTCCAGCGTGCTGTCATTAGTCCTGAAATGAATTGAATCGACTACCCCGATTACCAGAAAAAACATCAGGATTATGCCGGAATTCAGTGCAAGCGGTTTATGTAATAACTGTTGCAGCGCTACCCGAAAAGGCTCTTTGCGCAAACCGGCGAGCAGCACAATCAAGCCAGCCAGCAGCATGACAAGAAAGCATTTATCAGTCCACAACAATTCCATATCAGCTAAACCTCACTCGCGGGTCAACCCAGGTATAGGAAATATCCGTCAAAATCAATCCGACAATATATAAAACTGAACCCAGATAAACCATTGCCCTGACAATCGCAAAATCCTGCTGCTGGATTGCGTCAATAATATAGCTACCCAATCCGGGCACGCCAAAAAATGACTCCAGCACCAGACTACCCATAAACAAAGAAGGAATAATAACCACCACACCGGTCAGGATTGGCAACATGGTATTTTTCAATACGTGAGAAAATAACACCCGCCATTCGCTTAAGCCTTTAGCACGGGCGGTTTTAACATAATCCTTGTTAATTTCCTCCAGAAACAATGTCCGGTACCAGCGTGAACCCGCGCCCAGGCCGCCAAGGATCGCGACCAATACTGGCAGAAAAACGAATTTCAGACTGTCCAGACCATCATCATAACCGGAAATTGGAACCAGTTTCAGGATTTTGCCAAAAATATACTGACCGCCGATAATATAGAACAGGCTTGAGATAGACATCAGAACGATACAAAAAAACACACCGGTCAAATCAATATAGCTGGTTCGAAAAAACGCCATAACCATCGCAAAAATAATATTGGCGAAGATACTGAATATCAGTACCGGAACGGCGATAGCAAGGCTTGGCCACATGCGATGCGAAATATCAAATCCAATATCGCGGCCGCCATCAGAAACGCCAAAATCAAACGCAAACAATTTTAACGATTTTTGATAAAACAGGGTTTGCGTCCATTGCTCGGAACCTCTCTTTGCCGGATTATAAAATAACGGCAGATCGTATCCATGCTGGCTTTTCCATTGCATAATCGCTGCAGGTTTGACATGTTTTTGCCCTAATTGCATACGCGCCATATCATCAGGTGAATTCACCATGAAGAAAAGAGCAAAGGTAATGATATTAATTCCGAACAAAATCGGGATAGCATAAATAATCCGCTTTAACAGGTAGTAGATCATGACTTACTCCTTAACGCCGGCTGATTCTGGCGTGAGCGCCAGGCAAAAAATAACGGCAATAGCAAAACCAGAAGCAGCAACACAAACACGCCAATCGGCCATAGCACCGGCTTATTCCATAATGCCCGCAAGCGATTACGTTCTTCCACATCAACAGAGATATATTTCAGAGTATTTAAACTGATCGTGTTGGGCTTAACGGCTGAGATCCATTGTTGACTTAAGATAAAGCTCTGGGTATTAATACCCCATACCCAGGGCGCATCATGGCGCGCAATCTCTACCATTTGGTCAATCAGCTGCTGCCGCTGCGGATCATTAGGCCTGTTTTTCATCAGATCGAATAATTTGTTATAAGCAGGATTGTCATAATTGGCTGCGTTTTCCCCACCGTGTTTGACTTTGCCGTTCAGGCCATACAAGGTAAACAGAAAATTCTCCGGATCAGGGTAATCAGCATTCCAGCCCCAACTGAAAATCTGAGCATTGCCATTGCGCATTTTTTCCTGAAAGCGATTGTATTGAGTGCCGCGAATATTTAAATCAATTCCGATTTTTGCAAATTGTTTACGCATCCAGTCTAACTGGGTTTTATCATCAGGGCCGCCTGTCACCGGAACATCATAATGTAAAATTAACGCCCGTCCGGTTTTAGGGTCATGTCCGCCCGGATAGCCTGCTGCTTTCATTAACTGACGGGCGTCATTAATTGAGCGCCGCTTGCGCTTGCCGTCCGCCCAACGATAGACATAGGGGTTTATACCCGCTTTCCCTTCCTTATAACCGAAAATGCCGGGAGGCACTGGTCCCTGAGCAGGTAAACCGCGGCCATTAAAAAAAATAGTGATGTTTTCATCGTAATTAACAGCAATGGAAATCGCCTGACGTAATTTTCTGGCTCGTTCACTGCGGCCGCCGACCACTGGATCAAGCATATTAAATCCCAGATAATACACGGTTGGATCGGTTGTCTGGGTCAGGCGGATATTCATTGCCCGCATTTCAGGGGTCAGTACCGGCTTGCCAGCCTGATTAATACGTATAGCCTGATCAAAGCTTTCAGCAGAAATACCCGACAAATCATAATAACCCTGTAAAAACTTGTTCCAGCGCGGGATTGATTCTTTTTCAAGGGTATAAACTGCCTGCTCAATCAAAGGCAAACGTTCGCCAACCTGATGCTGGTATCCCTTACTGATATCATCACTGGAGCCATGTCCGGGAAAAAATTCCTGACGGAAATTGGGATTTTTATGTAATACCATGCGCCGGTTAGGATTATTTTCGGTCAGCATGAAAGGCCCTGTGCCAATAGGATACCAGTCAAAAGTTAAATTTTTATCTTCCATGCCGGGCTGAGAATAAAACTTGTCAGCCTCCCAAGGGATTGGTGAAAAAAATGGCATGGCCAGCCAAAACATAAACTGGGGATAGACGCCCTTGAGGGTAATTTCAAAGGTATAATCATCAATTTTAAACACGCCAGCCAGAGAATAGCGCTTAAGATCGAGGTATTCGCCTTCTCTGGCTTCAGGCAGGCTGGCGGCAAACTCGCGAAAACCGGTAATATGCTCACTCATCAGGCCATAGATTGATGAATTAACTGCCGGGCTTGCCAGACGTTTGATTTCATAAATATAGTCATCCGCCACAACCTCACGGGTTCCGGTATATTTAAAATCAGCTAACTGGGAAATATCGTTTTCTTCCAGATAATCCTCATTCAAATCCAGATAGCGGTATTGCCCCTGTTCATCTTTTGCCAGCGCCGGGTGCGGTTGATAATAAAGTCCTGGTTTAATGTGAATGGTATATACGCTATAAGCGACATTGGGATCGTCTGAGGCAGCGACAGGCTGATGGAGTTTATTCAGATAGCGGATTTCCGGCATTGCGGCGGCGGTTGAAGGAACGAGTTTATAAGGCCTGATATAATAATCATATTGCAAAACCGGTTCATAAATCTGGGCAATAAACTGGTATTCATTCGATGAGTAAGAACGCGCCGGATCCAGGGTTTTAGGTTGTTCGGTGAAGGAAGAATAATAAATTTTTTTATCGGCATCTTCTGCGGGATAGGGGTTATTTAATACCCAACTCTGGGCACAGCTATGGGAAAGCAACCCTGCGAGCAATAAAGCGATCCTTGTTTTATACAATGCAGACAAAGCTATTCCATGCAAATTGATTGTTATTTCAAGGTATTATAAGGAAAAAATTGTAAAATGAGTAGCTGGGGTTGGATATATAGCCTACGCAGGAGAAATTATGCGATAAAAAACCGGCGGCAAAGCCGCACATTTAAAACAGCTGCTGCGGCAACTATTTTTTTCATCGCATTTGGCAATCACCCCTTTTCGCATCCAGAGATCAAGCATGGGCTGCAGGGTTTGGATATCAATGGCTAATTCCCGGGCCAATTGCTGGTTACTGGCCACTTTTTCACGTACCAGATAATCACGGATGCGATATAGCATAAGGCCCTCCATCAGGTGCGCTGCGATTACGGAGCCATGCGATAAATAACACAACCCCTGTAATCATTAGCCCGCACCATAGTAATGATTGTTCCGGGTGCTGGCTGAAGGTGCCGATTTGGTAGAAAATTACCGCACAGGCATAGGCAAGCAGCAGCGACCAGGCCACTGAAAACCACATTAACCGGCGGCTCGCTTCCTGTCGAATCACTGCCATAGTTGATACACAGGGAATATACAATAAGATAAACAGCATATAGGCATAAGCGCCGATTTTACCATCAAAGCGCGCAGCCATCATGCCATAGACTGATTTCGACACCTCACTGTCAGGCGCACTGGCCTGAATGGGATTAATTAAAGCCTGCCCTAACTCGGCAAAATTGTGCGGCACCGACCAGCAAGCCTCTTTAAGCGAACCCCAGAAATCAAAGGCAACCGCTTGCGCGTGACTTAAATGCCCTAACTGGGCATACAGGGAATTCAACGTGCCAACGACAACTTCCTTGGCGAGCATCCCGGTTAACAAACCAACGGTTGCCGGCCAATTATCCTGATGTAACCCCATCGGAGAAAAAATCGGAGTCAGCCACTGTCCTGCAAGAGATAGAACTGAATGCGTATTCGCCTTATCAGCGCTGAAACCGCCATCAATAGTCAGTGCGTTAAGACCGCCTAACAAAACACAAATTGGAATAATTAATCGCCCGGCGCGAATAATAAAGTGACGTAGCCTTAAGCCAGTTTCCCGGCACAGGCGTTTTAAAGAGGGTCGGTGGTAGGCTGGCAACTCCAGGATTAACGGCGAAGTCTGACCGCGCATTGAGGTTTTTCGTAACAGAAAACCGGTTAGTACTGCCATGGCTATGCCAATTAAATAAAGCGAAAAAACAATATTCTGGCCGCCGACCGGGAAAAATGCCGCAACAAAAACCGCATAAATGGCCAGACGCGCACTGCATGACATAAACGGCGCCATCAATACTGTTAACAGGCGATCACGCTCGGAATCCAGCGTACGCGCTGCCATAATCGCAGGTACATTGCAGCCAAACCCAACGATCATAGGTACAAAAGACTTACCGGGTAAGCCGAGCACCCGCATAATCTTATCCACAACAAACGCCGCCCGCGCCATATATCCCGATGCTTCAAGCAGCGATAAGAAGAAAAACATGGCGGCAATGACCGGAATAAAGGTCAGCGTGGTATTAATTCCAACCCCTATACCATTTGCAACGATGGCAATAATCCACTGTGGGGTATGGATTTGAGACAATAACCAGGCGCTGCCTTGTACAAAGACGGCATCGGTGGCGATATCAAAAAAATCCTGGAATGCGCCGCCTATGTTAATGGCAAATAAAAACATTAAATACATCACGCCCAAAAAGATCGGCAATGCCCAATAACGGTGCAACACAATACGATCAACACGAGCGGTAAAATGCTCGCTGGCATCACTGTTTTTCTTTTGTACTGCACTGACCAGCTGGTGTATATAACCATAACGGGCATCCGCAATACTGATATCAGCATCAGCCGGACAGTCCAGCGCTGAGAGGTATTCTGCAGCGCCATCATCCAGCAGCGCCGTATCGCCTTCAATCGCCCGCCAGCTGGTATAATCGGCAACTGCCGGCAAGGCGGATTGATTATTAACCAGATAGGTCTGTAATAGCGATTGAATCCGGCTAATTTGCTCAGAAACGGCAAGAGGCATTGGCTCAGCAACATCCTGATGGCTGGCGATGCTTTTCAGCAAGGCTGAAATACCGGTTTTTTTATGGGCCTGGATAGGAATAACCGGGCAATTCAACTGTCGCGATAATCGATTGACATCTATAGAAATTCCGCGCTGTTCGGCGATATCGATCATATTCAATGCAATAACAACCGGCTTGCCTAACTCCAGCAATTGGCTGGTCAGGTATAAATGGCGCTCAAGATGGCAGGCATCAATAACATTAATAATCATATCAGCCGGCAAATCCTTGACTGCGCTGGCAGCAATCCGCTCATCCTGGCTTGAGCCCTGGCCAATTGCGGTCAGGGAATAAACACCCGGTAAATCAGTTACCAGGATATGCTGATGGCCAATGCTGAATCTGCCGGTTTTCTTTTCAACCGTAACCCCGGGCCAGTTTCCTACCCGTTGGTTATCGCCAGTCAAGGCATTGAACAAGGTTGTTTTGCCGCAGTTAGGATTGCCTGCAAGTAATATATGGGTCATACTCGCTCCAGCTCAAGATTTTCAGCTTCTTCCTTACGCAGAGTCAGTGCTGTGCCCCGCACTTCGATTTGCAGCGGGCAACCAAGAGGGGCAAGGCGAATTACTGAAAACTCTACACCGCGGGTAATACCTAACGACAACAGACGCTTCCGATAAAGTATATCGGTAGCCCCGAAGTCTATCAGACGGACACGGTCGCCTTTCACTAATTCATTAATGCGCATGGTTGAATCACAAAAGCAAAACGGAAATATTATAAATGATATCAAGAATCATTCTCATTTGGAAGTGGTTTCTGCAGGTTATTTTGGATCTGGCTTTCTAACCTGTTTTTCCCTCTCCCCTACCCCTCTCCCGATACGGGAGAGGGATTTAAAACCCCACCGTCACTAAAGCTCCCTCTCCCGTATCGGGAGAGGGTTGGGGAGAGGGAGTTTACCCCCCACCGTCATTAAAGCCCTCTCTCCCGTACCGGGAGAGGGTTGAGGAGAGGGAATTTACCCCCCCACCGCCACTGAAGTTCCCTCTCCCGTATCGGGAGAGGGTTGGGGAGAGGGAATTTAAACCCCCACCGCCACTAAAGCCCCCTCTCCCGTACCGGGAGAGGGTTGAGGAGAGGGAATTTACCCCCACCGCCACTAAAGCCCCCTCTCCCGTACCGGGAGAGGGTTGGGGAGAGGGTATTTAAATTTTCTACAAGCTCTGTGAAATCCTTCTCGGATGGCGGCGTTGATAATCTACAGACTGCATTTCTTTCAAACGGCTATAAGTTCGTTGAAAAGTCTGCAGCATTTCACCATCCGTATAAAGCTCCTCCACAGGTACAGCTGCAGAAATCACTAAACGAATGCCGCGATCATACATTACGTCGATAAAATGAATTAATAAAATCGCGGCCATTGTGTCATTTTTTCCCAACGCAGGGATATTACTCACAAAGACCGTATCAAAACGATCGGCAATTTCGAGATAATCCAGCTGGCTGCGAGGCTTGTTGCAAATGATAGTAAACTCAAACCAGATCGAACGCCCGCTGCATTGATTATAAACAATCTCACGATTCTGGACAGTGATTAAACCATCATGCTGTACTGCCTCCCCTTTGGTCACTAATACAAACTGCCTGTCCATAGTCAACGCCGCTTCTTCATCGAGCGGAGTGAGATACGTTTCCAGTAAAATTTCCCGTCCCAGACGGTAATCACGCTTTTCGCCCAAATTTAATACTTCGCAATGTGCTTTAATAGCAGCAATAGCAGGCAGAAACCGCGCGCGCTGCACGCCTTTCAGATAGAGATTATCCGGGAGCGTATTGGAGGTCGCAACCAGAACAACGCCTTTGTCAAATATGGCTTGCAGCAGTTCTGCCAGGATCATGGCATAGGCGACATCTTCCACCAAAAACTCATCAAAACAGAGCAAGCGGGTTGAGGCAGCCAGCTCTTCCGCAATACGTTGCAGCGGGTTTTTCTGGCCTTGTAAGCGCCGGAGCCGGGCATCTATTTGCTGCATGAAGTGATGGAAGTGAAAGCGTTTTTTCTGCTCAATGGCCACATAATCAAAAAACAAATCCATCAGAAAAGTCTTGCCGACACCGACCTGACCATACAGATAAACCCCTTTGATTTCCTCCTGACGCAGCCAGGGCAGCCAGCGTTTTTTCGGTGCGGTTAATTGCACCGCCAGTCGTTGTAATGAGGAAAGCTGCTCACGCTGGACCGGATCATTTTCAATTTCGGCGTTTGCTACGGCGGCATCATATTGATCAAACAATGTCATTGAGAAAAACCTGCCTGCCTGATTATTGCCGCTATCGCTTCTTTTAATTCCAGTAATTTGCCATGAAAAAAATGACCAGTACCGGCAAAGCGGGTAATCGGCAACGGCGGTGAAAATTTCTCGCTAAATGCCTGCACTAACGACAAGGGCACCACATCATCGTCATCACCCTGGATAATGAACCAGGACGGTACCGGCTCAAATTCCTGATAGTCATAATGATGTACTGGCGGCGCTATCGTTAGCAACAGCCTGGTACCAGCCTGAGCCGCAGAGCGCCAGGCGACATAAGAGCCAAATGAGAAACCGGCAAACACAAATTCACTATCAGGCTGACGCTCTTTCCAGAGCGTCATTAATTGCAGCATGTCCTTACTCTCGCCTATCCCTTCATCGTATTGACCTTCTGAGTTTCCCACGCCGCGGAAATTAAAACGAACAGAGGGAATACCGGCATCCCGGAACGCTCTGGCCATTGTGGTGACCACTTTATTATTCATCGTTCCGCCTTGTAGCGAGTGCGGGTGCCCTAACAATGCAATGGTCTGGCTGGTAATAGCGTCCGGAACGGTCAGTATTGCTTCAAGCTGGCCAACTACGCCTTGAAACACAAAACCATGCTCACCCGGGCTGGTCAATTGCTCAATAGGTAACATAATGATTTTCACTAATTCAGGATAAACAAAAATAATAACCGATCTTGCAATTTAATGCCCGTCCTTTATAAGATCAGAAGTGCGCCGACTGCTTCTGGCAGCGGCGACTTACAATCTAACATTCACATCTGGAGGACTTGATCGATGAGACAGGTACCTGTTTTTCCGTCTTTCACTACAGGAGAGGCGGCATGAAAGCAACTGATTTCAAACGCAAAAAGCAGCTGCAGGAAAAAATCTGCGTATTAACCTGCTATGATTATCCATCTGCACGCATCATTTCTGAAACCGGCATTGATTGCGTTCTGGTTGGCGATTCGGTAGCAATGGCGGTACATGGTTACGATAATACCATTATGGCCTCGATGGAAATGATGGCGATGCACACTCAGGCTGTTGCCCGCGGATTAACCCAGCAATTTCTGATAGCTGACCTGCCCTTTCTTGGCCATCGCGCATCACAGGCTGAAACGGTTAATAACGTAAAACGGCTGCTGCAAGCAGGCGCCCATGCAGTAAAAATTGAAGGCGGCGATCCTGATACGTGCCAGACGATTCAGCATCTGGTAGCGTCGGGCGTACCGGTAATCGGGCATATAGGCCTGACACCGCAATCGGTGCATCAATTAGGCGGTTTTAAAATACAAGGTAAGGATAAGGAGCAGGCCGAGCAGTTATTGCAACAGGCTCACCAGCTTGAACAGGCCGGTTGCTGCGCGGTAGTGATTGAGTGCGTTCCACAGTCTGTTGCGGAAATGATTACCGTCAGCCTGACGATACCGACTATAGGCATCGGAGCAGGTGTTCATACTGACGGTCAAGTATTGGTCTGGCACGATATGCTTGGCATCCAAAATGAGTTCAGGCCGCGCTTTGTTAAACAATACGCACAGCTGAAAGAGCATATGGCTGCTGCCGTTAATGCGTATGTCGAACAGGTTCGGGCCGCTCATTTTCCTGAAGAAGAACATGCATTTTAAGGGAGACGACTATGCAGATTTTTCATAATATGCAGGAATGGCAACAGGTCAGAAAATCAATTCCTTCTCAATCAACCATTGGTTTTGTACCCACCATGGGGAATTTGCATGCGGGGCATGCATTTCTTTACCAACGCTGCCGACAGGAAAATGATATAACGATTGCCAGCCTGTTTGTTAATCCTACTCAGTTTAATCGCAGTGATGATTATCAAAATTATCCCAGGACGCTGGAAGCGGATCTGACTTTATTGCGAAATCTTGGAGTCAATTATTGCCTGCTGCCGGATGAGCAGGCTATGTATCCTGATAGCTATCGATATCAACTGCAGGAAACAGAACTGTGCCAGCAAATGGAGGGCAAACATCGGCCCGGCCATTTTAACGGCGTACTGACTGTTGTCATGAAACTGCTGAATCTGACCAAACCTGATAAAGCTTATTTTGGAGAAAAAGATTATCAACAGTTTTTATTGATTCGGGATATGGTTTCTGCCTTTTTCATGGATATTCAGGTGATTCCCTGCCCGACCATTCGTGAATCAAGCGGGCTAGCGTATAGCTCTCGTAATAATCGATTAACGCCTGAGCAGCGATTAATCGCTGAGCAGTTTGCTGGTATATTCCAGCAAGCAAAACCCTGTGCTGCCATCCAGACTGAACTGGAACAAGCGGGAATTGCAGTTGAATACCTGGAGGAACATCAGGGCCGGCGGTTTATTGCGGTGACTATTGGTGATGTCAGGTTGATTGATAATTATCCTTTGTAGCTTCTACTTTTAAGCCAATGTAACCTGGGTAATGGTCCGCAGGGCCGAAACCCGGGTTTCACTTCGTTTCACCCAGGCTACAATTCATTGCTGTTAAGTTACGGATGTCATTCCACGAAGCGGGGATGACACATTATCTCAGCAACAGCGGTTAATACCACTCCATTTCTTTTCCTGCTCGCGCTTGAAAAACAGTTTTCTATCGAGCGGCCTGATATCGGGATGTGCGCGCTTATGATGATCCAGGTAGCGCTCATAGGCATCATCACCGGATACTTGTCGGATAAACCGCCATAGCATTGTGAACATCGCTTCATCCTGCCCTGCAGGAGGAGACTGTCGGGAGATTGTATGAGCGCCAGATATGAAGTGCAGAGATACGAAGCATATCGAATACGATCATCCATAACAATGCGATAAAAGCGATTGTCAGACAGGCATCAAGCTTGAGATTAAAAATTAACTGGGAGGCTATGCTTGATTTTTCCGGGCTCAACATACCTACTGCAAGCTTGCCGGATAAATCATTGGCTGCCGCTAAAAAACCGATACGGATATCATCACTGGTTACCTTCTCCCAAGCGGCTGTCGTTGTAATAATCAACAGCCATAATAAGGGTAATCCGGTTACCCAGGCATATTTAAGCTTGTTTGTTTTTACCAGCACACCGGTTGCAACGCTCAATGCAATGGCTGCCAGCATTTGATTGGCAATACCAAACATAGGCCACAGAATATTAACGCCGCCATGCGGATCAATCACACCGATGTAAAGGAAGTAGCCCCAGCCGGCGACAACCAGACTGCTGGTAAGAACGACGGATGGCATCCATGAGGTCTGGCCCATTTTCGGCCAGATATTACCCAAAATATCCTGCAGCATGAAACGGCCTACCCGGGTTCCGGCATCAAGCGTTGTCAAAATAAAAATCGCCTCGAACATGATGGCAAAGTGATACCACAAAGCCAGTAAATGTTCACCAAATGCACTGCCAAGAATGCTTGCCATCCCAACTGCCAATGAAGGCGCTCCGCCAGTGCGGGCATAGAGACTTGCTTCACCCATTTGCCGGGCAAGAGCCTGCATATGTTCGGCTGAGACTGGAAACAGCTTTGCAAGAACCATTGCCGTTTCAGGAGGGAGAACGCCTGCAGGGGTATTTATGGCAAAAAATACACCTGGCTCCAGTACGGTTGCCGCAATCATTGCCATCAATGCGACAAAAGACTCCAGCAGCATACTGCCATAACCAATCATGCGGATATCACGCTCATTGGTGAGCAGCTTGGGGGTAGTGCCAGATGCGATTAGTGCATGGAAACCTGATATCGCACCGCAGGCGATAGTAATAAAAACGAAAGGAAATAATTTACCGCCAAATATTGGGCCTGCGCCATTAATAAACGGCGTTAACGCCGGCATTTTAAGCGGAGGATTTAAAATAAGGATGGCGATTGCGAGTAGAGCAATTGTTCCCAGTTTAACAAAGGTGGATAAATAATCCCGTGGGGCGAGTAATAGCCAGACTGGTAAAATCGCTGCTGCCAGACCATAGGCAATGACGGAATATGCCAAAGTCAGTCCGTCATGGTTAAAAAATCCTTTAAGCGCCGGATTGTTGCTAATCCAGCTACCGCCGATAACCGAAAGAACCAGCAGGACTACGCCGATTGTCGACGCTTCCAGTACTCTTCCGGGCCGGATATGACGCATATAAATGCCGATAATCATGGCAATTGGAATAGTTGCCGCAACCGTCGAGGCTCCCCAAGGACTATGTTTCATCGCATTAACCACGACCAATCCCAGTACGGCAATGAGGATGATCATAATGGCAAAGGTGGCAATCATCGCAGCGGCGCCGCCGAGACGTCCTAACTGCTCCCGGGCAATCTGCCCCAGGCTTTTGCCATCGTGGCGAGTTGAGAGAAAAAGCGTCACCATATCCTGGACGCAGCCGCCCAAGACTGCGCCAAACAGGATCCATAAGGTTCCGGGCAGGTAGCCAAATTGCGCTGCCAGTGTTGGTCCAACTAATGGGCCAGGCCCTGCTATCGCAGCAAAATGATGGCCAAAAACAACCCATTTATTGGTCGGCACAAAATCACGGCCATTATCAAAGCGCACGGCCGGCGTTGCCCTGTTGCTGTCAATGACCAAGACTTTGGCCGCAATCCAGGCGGCGTAAAAACGATAGGCCAAGGTATAAACGCAGAGCGCCGCTACAATAAACCACATGGCATTAATTGTTTCACCGCGATTGACGGCGATGCCGCCGAGTAAGGCAGCGCCTGTGACAGCTATGGCTAGCCAGATAAATCGTTTAAACAGCCTGATCATGAAATCCATTTACCTTTAACGAATATTTGTTATATTTATTAACACAGTATCCGTTAATCAGGCAAGAATTTGCAATAGATTTCTTCAATCAAAGGAATGTTGGGCTTTTAATTCCCATAGCCCTCAAATTAAGGAATTAAATTTCTACATTTCACAACATCGTTCGGGCTGAGGAAGCGCTTTAGCGCTGTCTCGAAGCCTGTGGTACAGTACCAAGCCTTCGAGACAAATGCTCCGCATTTTCCTCAGGCCGAACGGATATGACTTTTAATTCCCGACGCTGCACTTTCCACCATACAATTTATTTTTTACCCATCCCGGGATGAAAATGGCCTGTTTCTGTAAGGCGTTTTTTTCGTTCCTCAAGCGTAGGGCTTGTTGTGCTGTCAAAAAATTTAGGTCTTGGGCTCTCTGCTTCTTTGCCGGTTTTTTTTGCTGACGCAGCAGTTCGTTGTCGTGGAGACAAAGTGACAGATTCCTTACTGGAGCTGGCAATAATCTTGCCTTCTGTTCCTTCTGATTTCGGTTTTAATTCATCCTTGGAACCAGACTGTACTATTTTACCACGAAGATTACTCAGGCTTCTGACTCGCTTCATGATACCTTCTTTGGGCGAACTGGGGCTTTGGGAGCCTTCTGCATGATCGGCAGGAATAAACTTTGGCGTTATGTTTACCGGAGCCTGCCTAAATTGCGTTTGAAGCAGCTCTCTTGCGTTCCGTTGCGCATCGCTTAAGGCAATAAATGCCGTTGTCGTCTCAGGCATTTTCCTGGCCATTGTGTCATCGATACTGTTTATTTTATTTAGTAATTCACTCGTTTTAGCCAGGTTTTCAGGCGTTGGCTTTTCTCGTTCGAGTTTTGCTCTCTCAGCCTCATGTTCGTCCCTCAGCGAATTCATAGTCTCAATCATCCGGATATGGGTACGATCTAAAGCCTTTACAGCATTTGCATAATTCGCCGCGGCTGTAAGGATCTTGCTGACAGATTCAATTGCATCAATAAGCTCACCATTATTATTGAGTTTTTTCAACTCTTTTCCCTGGAGATCAAATTGCATAAACATTTGTACATAGACAATATGTATAGCCTGAAAACGGTTAAATTTCACTTCAGACCAATGCAGTGTTTCAGATATTTGCACAGAGAGTTTATTAGCCTCTTCATATTGATTTGAGGCAATGGCCGCCGCTTTACGTACCTGCAGATAAACATCGGAGGCAACATACCTAAGCAGTTTTCCGGCTAACTTATCTTCAGAGTCATCAGGAGCAAATGTTACACCGGGGATGTTGAAAACAGCTTCTTCTATCTCATCGCCAATTAATGAATAAATTTTTTGATAGGGGTCTATATAACGCTCCCATTGTTGCGCTTGATCGAGCTTGTTTTTAGCTTTTAATTCACTGATTATTTTTACACTTTCCCGGTAAAATTCGACAAACGTTTTTAGTACTGTAATTTCTTTTTTTTGGATTTCATTGTAAAGCTTGTGGATTGTCATAAAGCAACTATAGAAAATTTTGGAGTTACTAATATTTTAGGGGAGAATTCTTAAGAAAAGATTAAGAGATTGGTTTAATACAGGTCTGCTTTCTTTGTACCGGACAATTTTTGTTGGGTCGTTTGACCCAACAAGCTTTTTAATCAAGCGCCCAGGCCTGAGAAAGTGATTGAAGATTAGTAATGTTGGGTCAAAACGACCCAATCTACACGCAATACAAAAAATTGGGTTTACAGCCCAACGTTGTTTAAATAGTTTCAGTCCATTCTTTTGTCAGTGCTAATGCGGCGGCGATTACAGCTGCTTTATGTTGCGGCAGTGATTTATTGGAGTAACGCAGCCACTCCGGGTGTTTTTCAATCAATGACGTGTTAAATTCACCGGCCTGAAAAGCCTCCGATTTCAGCATCTCAAGATAGTAAGGAATGGTGGTTTTTATGCCGAACACCCGCATTTCCTCCAGCACTCGTCGGGCTCGAGGTAATACTGATGGCCAATCGAGATTCCATACCGTTACTTTGGCGCAGAGCGAATCATAGTCAGGCGGAATGGTATAGCCAGTATAAATTGCGCTGTCTGTTCTGACTCCGGGGCCTCCGGGTGCGTAATAGCGGGTGATGCGGCCAAAACTTGGTAAAAAATCATTCTGCGGATCTTCGGCATTAATGCGAAACTCAACCGCAACCCCACGCTGAGTGATATCTTTCTGTTTTAATGTCAATTTTTCACCGGCAGCAATACGGATCTGCTGCTGTACAATATCAATGCCGGTAATTTCCTCGGTTACCGGATGCTCTACCTGGAGCCGGGTATTCATTTCCAGGAAATAAGGCTGGTTATATTCATCAACAATAAACTCGACTGTTCCTGCATTGGTATAACCCACTGTCTGTGCTGCCTTTATAGCGTACTGATACAGCCTCTCACGCACCGATTGATCGAGATGAACTGCCGGGGCAATTTCCACCAGCTTCTGATGGCGTCTTTGTATCGAGCAGTCACGCTCGAACAAATGAAGAATATTGCCATAGTTGTCAGCCATGATCTGCACTTCGATATGGCGCGGGTTAACTATCATTTTTTCAATAAATAATTCACTGTTGCCAAATGATTTTTCTGCCTCTGACCTGACCCGGGCGAATTGTTGGCGGACTTGTGCGCTGTTATGGCAAATCCGGATACCGCGCCCGCCGCCGCCAAAAGTTGCCTTCAGCATCACAGGGTAGCCAATTTTTTCTGCACAGCTTATTGCTGCATCAATGCTTGCGATACTGCTAGCACTGCCTGGAATAACCGGGATACCGGCTTTTTGCATTGCCGTTCTGGCCGCAATCTTGGAGCCCATGGTCGCAATTACAGCAGCTGAAGGGCCAATAAAAACGATACCAGCCTGCTCACATGCTGCGGCAAAGTCAGGATTTTCCGAAAGAAAACCATAACCAGGATGTATGGCTTCACAGCGGGCAGCCCTGGCGCATTCGATGATTCTATGGACGTTCAGGTACGCTTCAAGCGGTTTTTTGCTCAGGCAATGCGAGTGGGAAGCACGTTTGACATGTAAAGCGTAGCGATCTGCCTCGCTATGGATAGTGACTGCGGCAATACCCATTTCCTTGCAGGCCCGCACGATACGCAGTGAAATTTCACCGCGGTTGGCTATCAGTATTTTTTTAAACATAACTACCTTGTCAGTCATTTATATTTCCAATCATATACTTAATAAAGTTAGGAATGCTATGTTATGTTTGGAAAGCTTATATATGCACTATACTTTAGATGGGGATTAAAAATAAGCATTCGCAATATGAATATGGATATACATAACCATCGCTCTCAGCCTGATTTGCCAGCGGACAACGATGATAACAGTCTGACTCAGAAAATCTTCTCCGATAAGGTTCGGTTATTATATGACCAGATTCCAGTCGGTGTGAGCGCCCAATTGATTGTTGCGAGCTGTCTGGTATACGGACTATGGAACGTCTCAGATAATCAAAAACTGGTAATCTGGCTCCTGATCGTCATCGGCAGCATTCTTGCCTGGCTAATGTGCTGGTATTTACACCGTAGCAAAAAATCACTGTTGACTGACCGCGGCTGGCTTATTGCAACAGCAGCAATGACTTTTTTATCTGGTCTGGAATGGGGTTATGCGACCAGTATGTTAATGCCTGCGCAAAGCATAATCCATCAGGCTTTTGTGATTATTATTGAAATCGGCATGACTGCAGGCGCGATTCCCTTCTTTTCACCTGTTCTGACTGTCTATGCCCTTTATCTTTTAGGTTCGTTTATTCCTCTAACCATCTGGATGTTCATTCAGGGGGATATATATACCTTACTGGGCTTCTGCGCCATTGTTTATATTCTGGTGGCTTTGGCCAGTTGTTATTATTCCAATCAGTTTTTAACCACATCACTCTCTTTAAGTTATAAAAACATCAACCTGGATCTGTTAAACCAATTGCTGGAACAGCGCGTGACTGAACGAACCGGGGCATTGGAAAAATCATTGGCGCTTACCAAGTCGACACTCGAGTCAACCGCAGACGGGATTTTGGTTGTTGATTTGGAAAATCGGCTGGAATATTACAATCAGCAATTTATCAAAATGTGGAATTTACCACCTGGAACGAGTGTGCCGCCCAAATTGGAGCAGTTTAAAGAAGAAATCAGGAAACAGGTCACAGATGCGCCTAACTTTCTGGCTAAAATGACTGAGTTACAACAAAATCTCGCTAAAACCGGTCTGGGCGAAATCAGTCTGAAAAACAATAATCAATTTTTTGAGTGGTATTCCAAAGCGCATAAAATTGGTGATCGTATTGCTGGCAGAGTCTGGAGCTTTCGGGATATTACCCTGCGTAAGGGAATGGAACAGCAATTGTCCTATCAGGCAACACATGATGAATTAACCGGTTTACCTAACCGGATGATGCTCTATGAGCAAATTAATAATCATATTATTACTGCTCAGAGAACCCGGAAAAAACTGGTCTTGTTTTTCCTGGACATAGACAACTTTAAATTAATTAATGACAGTCTGGGTCATGAAGCCGGCGATATTCTTCTTCAGAAAACCGCCTCGCGCCTGCAAGATTGCGTATACAGCCGAGAGAACCTTGCCCGCTTTGGCGGTGATGAATTTGCCATGCTGTTTCTGGTTGAAAGCAGCCTGAATCAGGAGCATTTGGCCCAGCATGTTCTGGATACTATAAGGCAGCCTATGCAGGTCGTTAATCGGGATATCGTTGTCAGTACCAGCATAGGCATCTGCTTTTATCCAGATGATGGCCATGATCCGGCTACCTTATTAAAAAATGCCGATATGGCCATGTATCAGGCAAAAAAAATGGGGCGGAATAATTATAAGTTTTATGACGGCAACATCAGTAAAAAGATGGAAAAAAGCCTTGAGACGCAAATTGAAATCCGTAACGCGTTTACCAATCAGGAATTTTTTATCAAATATCAACCCATTATCAGTCTTGAAACAGGAAATATTATCGGTGCAGAGGCGTTATTGCGCTGGCAGCATCCGACAAAGGGGCTTATTCTGCCATTGAATTTTATTCCAACTGCTGAAGAGTCTGGTTTGATTAATTCGATCGGAGAATGGGTGTTTAATGAAGTCTGTAAACAAAATAAAATCTGGCAAAACACGGGGCTGCCAGCCATTAAAACGGCGATTAATGTATCCGGGATTCAATTTCAGCAGGAGCATTTTATTGAGTTTGTACAAAATTGCCTTTCTGAAAACAGGTTAAATGCTAATGCCATTGAGCTTGAACTGACGGAAAGCACGATTATGACTGATAAAAAGCAAAACCTGCAGACATTAAAACAACTTCACGAACTAGGCATCAATTTATCCATTGACGATTTTGGTACCGGATATTCAAGCCTGCATTATTTAAAAGAATTTCCAGTCAGTAAATTGAAAATTGCACAGCCGTTTCTGGTTGGTTGTCCTGATAACCTTAAAAATGCGTCACTGGTTGAAGCAATTATTGCTATGGGGCATAGCCTGAAACTTAAGGTTGCCGCTACCGGCATTGAAAATGACAGACAGCTTGAGTTTCTACGGGCACAGGGTTGTGATGATGGCCAGGGGTTTTATTTTGGCGAAGCAGTAAGTGCGGAACAGTTTGAGGGATTGTTGAGGGGTTAGGCCATGAAAGTTGTTGGGTTTTACCCTTCACTTTGCCTTATCATATGCCTCTTTCGCCAAAGTCAGCCGTTTTTCAATATCGCCTAATTCCCGTTGCAGATTCAAATGCAATTCCGTGCTTTTTTCACTGCCAGGTTCTTGTAACCTGCGCAGCATCGCATCGCGTTGTGAACTCAAGGTTTTAATCGCCTGTTCAAGTAATTCAAATTGCTGCTTTCGGGTTGCCAGTTGCTCAAGAATAAAACCCGGAGGGCTATGCTGCGCAGGATTATGCTGATTATAGCGGGCACAAATTGTCACCAGGACATTAATTTTCTGATTAATCCGAGCTGCGAGAAAAGAAGCGGCCTGGCGATTGCCATGATCAGCCAATACCGCAATTTCAGCCTTAATTTCATCAATATAAGCAAAAACAGGCGCATCAATCGGCTGCCTGAAAAGCCCTCTTGGCAGAGTTTCCGGTTCAAAAGCAGTACCGAGCTTGGCAAGTTGCCATTCCAGTTCAGGTAATCGGGCAAGCAGTGTATTGATCAGGGCATTAATTCTCATTGGTAAACTATCTGGCGGTCGCTTTGAGAGCGGGCTCCGGTTCCGCTGTTTGCCTTACAAGTTCCAACATAGGCAGCAACATCGTGCAAAAAAAAGAGTTCTCGATATTTTTATGTTTGTCCTGTAACCAAAGCATAGTCAGCACATCCTGATTCTTGTTAAAAAAACCCTCTGGTTCCTTAGGTAAATTTTGGTATAACTTTTCCCTGGCTTGATCAGTTAACAGGCTCAGCACATACTTATAAAAGCGTTTTGTGTTGGATAAAGTCAATCCTGAATTCCACAAGCCAAAAAAAATACACTTCAAATCTGCAGGCAGTTGAAAATTTTCAACACATATATAATTAGCCGCTACAGGCTCTGTTTCGACAAAACCGAGCACGGCACGAGGATCATTACCAATTTCCTGCAGCTTTTTTTTAATATCATCTACTGTCACAAACGTTCTCTGGTTTCGCGAAAAATTCAAGCAGTAGTGTACTTCATCTGATTAAATCAGATCAATTTCAAACTTTTTTATGGTGAGTCTCCGCTCACTCAGCCAGGAAAAAATAAAGGGTGGGGAGCACATCAACAGCAGGCCAATAATCAACGTCAGTTCATAACGGGCAACATTGCCGACATTAATGCCGTCCGGAGGCATGAAACTGACCGTCAGGGTAATCAGGGTTCCGATAATGCCTATGCCGCCGACGAAAAGCATACCGGCAAGTCCGCCTGGTATTTTAAATGCGCGGCTATGTTCGGGCGCACTGATTCGCAACTTGATAGCCGCAAGAAACATAATTAAATACATCAGCATATAAAGCTGGGCAGCCAAGGCAGTAAGCAGCCAGTAAGAGCCGTTAACGCTTGGCATGAACAAAAATAAGGTTGACAGGACAGTCACGATTACCGCCTGAGTTAACAACATTACTACCGGTGCGCCATGCTGATTGGTAATCTGGAACAAGGGCGGCAGATTTCCTTCCTCGGCGGCAACCAATAATCCTTTGGTCGGGGCGATAATCCAGTTACTGACGCTCCCCAGGCCGCCCATTACCAGCATGATGGCAACAATGGGCATCATCCAGGATAAATGATAGCGGGCAAAGAAGGCATCAAATGCCTGCATAATTCCAGCAACCAGGTTAATGTCATGCTGCGGCAGAACAACGGCTATCGCCAGTGATCCCAGAATAAGCGTTACCAGAATAATAACAACCGAGTTAATCAATGCACGCGGGAAAGCCCGTTGCGGATTGGGTACATCATTGGCATGAACCGTAGCAATTTCAATACCGCAAAAAGACATCATAATCGCAGTCAGCGATACCCACAGTGATTTATCCTGCCAGTGCGGCATAATACTTGCGGTATCAAAACTGATTTGAATCGGGTTGCCGCCCGCGACCCAGGCCGCTCCCAGCCCGATAATCAGCGACATCGGCAGCAGCAGGCCGGATAATGCACAGATATTACTGAACATGGCAGAGGACTTCATTCCCCGCATATTCAAAAAAGTAGCGCTCCAGAATGAACTGACAATAACCAGCCAGAGGAATATCGGATTATCAGCCATGGCCGGGTTAATTAAATAACCAATCGTGCCAGCAACAAAGGATAGTAGCGTTGGATACCAGATGACATTTTCAATCCACTGCAACCAAATGGCAAGAAATCCCATTTTCTTGCCAAATGCTTCTTTAACCCAGACATAGATTCCACCCTGTTTGGGCCATCCCGAGGCAAGTTCAGCGGAAACCAGCGCAGTAGGAATTAAAAAGAACAATGCGCCTAAACAAAAGAAGGAAATCAACTGGCTGCCAAACAATGCGGTTGCAGGTAAATTGCGAATGCTATCAACAGATCCCACTGTTATCATCGTCAGGCTGAAAATAGTCAGTGCTTGCTTGTTGCTGCTGCTTGTCATTGATCTTCCTTCGCTCCACTCAACGCTGTTAAAAAATACTTTGAAAAAAAGCATTATATCTGTTTTATCTTAAGATAAACTTAATGTTTTCTATGCCTGTATAGATTAGCCTTGTACAGGACATTTTTTTGTAATACGTGTAGGTTGGGCTGTAAAGCCCAACAATCCCTTTACCCAAGTCCATTTCTACAAAACCATCCACTTTACGCCACTGTGTGGATTTTGTAAATGCACAAATCAAAATAGCCCGCACCAGGCCGGTTAACTAATTGACAATTATAGTGTTCTCTCAGCACAATAGTCTGTCATCTCTTAACCCCAAATAACTATGAATAGTAATCCGCTTAGCCATGTCTTTATTTTTCTTGCCTCGGCCTCGCTTATTATTCCGCTGGCAAGCCGATTCAAGCTGGGCTCAGTATTGGGTTATTTGATCATTGGGGTTTTAATTGGACCATTTGGCTTCAAGCTGATTGGCAATGCATCGCAAATCATGCATTTTGCCGAGTTTGGGGTCATCATGATGTTGTTTTTGATTGGCCTTGAGCTTGAGCCAGCCATGTTGTGGCGCCTGCGTAAAGCGATTATTGGGCTAGGCGGTGCCCAGGTCATTCTAACCACTGCCGCGCTGACTTTTCTGGGGATGTATCTGGGTTATCACTGGCATGTCAGTCTTGCGGTCAGTATGGCGCTGTCCCTGTCATCCACCGCACTGGTATTACAGATGCTACAGGAGAAAAACCTGCTCAAAACAGCCGAAGGGGAAACTTCTTTTTCCGTACTATTGTTTCAGGATATTGCGGTAATCTTCATTCTGGTTATTCTGCCGCTGCTTGCCAATCCGGCTGAAGCGGAAAAATTGGCTGCCAATGCGGTAACGCAACCGGAATGGTTGCGGGCCTTGCTAATCATTGTGCTGATTGGCAGCGTGATTATCGCCGGTCACTTTCTTTCCCGGCATTTATTTTTGATGGTTGCCAAAACCAATTTACGCGAAGTATTTACTGCAACCTCACTGGCGTTAATTGTCGGTACTACCTTACTCATGCAATCTGTTGGCGTATCGCCAGCGTTAGGTGCGTTCGTTGCGGGTGTTGTTCTGGCCAACTCGGAATATAAACGGACGCTTGAAACGGATATCGAACCCTTTAAAGGTTTGCTGCTGGGCCTGTTTTTCATCTCGGTCGGGATGAGTATTAATTTCACGCTGCTCATGGCGAAGCCTTGGAGCATCCTGGAAACAGTCGCAGCAATTATTACCATTAAAGCGCTGATATTGATTATTCTGGGCCGGATTTTCGGCCTGACGGCTATCCAGACTATCGGTTTTGCCTTTGCTCTGTCACAGGTGGGCGAATTTGCATTTGTGCTTTTTCAGTTTGCCAATTCAATACATGTCATATCGGCTGCCGTAACCAATTTTTTCACGCTGGCAGTTGCCTTGTCGATGGCTACTACTCCGTTTTTAATGCTTATCTATTACCGCATTATCGTGCCGCAATATATGAGCATATTGCCAAAACAGGAATTTGATACCATTAGTGCCCAATATAGCGTCATCCTGGCTGGCTATGGCCGCTTTGGCCAGGTCATAGGACGGTTTCTGACTGCGCAAGGAATAAAGCTGACTATCCTGGAAAAAGATCCTGAACAAATAGAGTTGCTGCGTAAATTTGGCTTTAAAGGTTATTTTGGAGATGCTTCAAGGCTGGATTTGTTAAAAAATGCCGGTGCTGATAAAGCCCATTTATTGCTTATCGCGATTGATGACGCGGATACAACGCTCGATATCGTGAAAACATCAAAAATGTATTTTCCGCAGCTCAAGCTGTTTGCCCGTGCCCGCAACCGCCGCCATGCGTATGAACTGCATAAAGCCGGCGCGGATTATTTCAAACGGGAAACATTTGATTCGGCATTGACAATGGCGCGGGATATTATGATTCATCTGGGACACAGTGAAGAGAGTATGCGCCGTAAGGCCAAAACATTTGCCCAGTTTGACGAAATGACCTTGAAGCAATCGTTTGAATTTTTTGACCATGAACCTGAAATGATTAGTTTCTCAAGACAGGTTAGTGGCGAGCTTGAGCGGATTTTACAGAGTGATCAGCAGGCGGAAAAGCCAAAGAAAAAGCGGAGTTAAGCCGTTTTTCCGGATTGCATCGTTTAAACAGCATAGGTTGGGCTGCAAAGCCCAACACTCAATTTCTCAACAGCAGGTCTACTTTTCTTCAAAACGGCTGACGCTGGCAAGAATCTCTTGCTTGGCGGCTTCCGGGCCTTCCCAGCCTTCAACTTTAACCCATTTACCTTCTTCAAGATCTTTGTAGTGCTTGAAAAAGTGCTCCAGTGACAGTAACAAATGTGCTGGCAGATCAGCGTATGTTTCAACGTTCTGATACATTTTCGTCAATTTGCTGGTTGGAACAGCGAGTAATTTGGCATCAACACCCGCTTCATCAGTCATTTTCAGCATCCCGACAACCCGGCATGGAATAGCAGAACCGCTGATTAACGGCACGGGTGTGACAACCAATACATCAACCGGATCGCCATCTTCCGACAAAGTATTCGGGATATAGCCATAATTAGTTGGATAAAACATGGCTGTCGTCATGAAACGATCAACAAATAAAGCGCCGGTTTCCTTGTCGACTTCATACTTAACCGGTTCCCCGTGCATAGGGATTTCAATAATGACATTAATTTCATCCGGCACTTTACGGCCAGCGTTAATAAGTGTTAAGCCCATTTTTATTACCCACAATTAAAAGACCGCTTATTATACTCAATAAAATTAAAAGACAAAATTAAATCGATTCCTAAGAAAGGACTACTTGAATTATTAAAATTACCGGCTAGTCAAATTAAGTTCTTACTGTTCAAATTATGTAAAATATGTTAGTATAAAAACTTTATATAACGTTTTCCAAATATTAACTCAGGAAGTTAAGGAACTTTTAATCCCATGTTTCACATAACTCGTATCACACCATTACTTATTGAAGAATTACTCAATCGAATACCTCTCAATGAAACCAAATTGAGCTTCAGAAAAAATAATTTGGTTTATTATTCCCCATTGCTTATACAAAGTATATTAAAACAAATACCTGAGCATATACAGCACCTCGATATGAGCTTAAATGAAATGCAAGCCTTAAGAGGAAACATAGCGGGCTTCTGGTCCAGTATAAAAGAAAACATTCTGAGCCTGAATCTCGAAGGAAATCAATTTGGACTGGAAAAGCAGCCTGACCGGATTATCACGCTGCTGCAAGCGTTACACAAAAAATTGCGCGCTCTTGATCTTGGATATAACCTGTTTAGCAGGCATCCTGCTGATTTTTTAATAAGGATTCTCAGAGAGCTGCCGCCTTTGCTTGATATATTAGTTCTGGATGGGAATGAGCTCCATAAGGTAGAAAATTTAGCGCTGGTATTGAAGGCAGTTCCAACTTCTGTCAACCATTTAAGCCTCCAAAAAAACGGATTTATGGTTCAGGAACCCCAAGCAGAACGCGAAACAAAACTTAATCAATTTCTTAGTGATCTCAAGTCGCTCCCGCCCAATATTATCCAGCTTAATCTTAGTGATAATGGTTTTACTTCGAAAGATATGCTTAAAATTCGCGCTGCTTTACCCAAAACAGTAAGGCACGTGTTTTTTGAACAGGGCAGCCTTGAGGCGAATGTAAAATATACTTACCTTAATTTAAGAAACAATAATTTAGCTCAAGAGAGTCAGGCAAGCCTGAAAAGTTTATTAGCTATTTTTTCGTCTGACGTTGAAAACCTCTCTCTTGCAGACAACCAGCTTGGTAAAATGACGAAAGAATGTGCCAAAACACTTTTTGAATATCCTTTTAACAGATTGAAAACCTTGGAATTACAAAATAATGGCCTGATTGAACAACAACATCTGGCTCCATATCTGGTCAATATTTGTAAAAATTTGCAATCACTTGATTTGTCAGGTAATCAATTAGGGGAACACGGCTTCCTTTTTACTGGCATTATAGCCAGACTGCAGCGCCTAACCCATTTAAACTTATCGAATAATGGGCTTGGCTATATAAGGGATAGTAATGAATTGAAATATGGTCTGCCTTTTAGCTTGCCTCATAACTTGATATTCCTTGATTTAAGCAGAAATAACCTGGATAGAGTACCTGATTTGGATCTTATTTTTGCTGAAATCACAGCGCCTTTAATTGAGTTAAATCTCGCTGGCAACCATCTTGCCAGGCAAACAAATGAAATTTCTGAAACGACCGAAACAGGCAATCCAGACTCTGATATAGTAGATAAACTAATAAAAATAATCAGGGCTATTCCTGGAACTGTTCAAAAACTCAATCTGAGCTCAAACGGATTGGAAGAACTATCAGTGCAAGATTTAATTAGAATCTTATCCAGTCTGCCCGGCAATATTATTGAGCTCAATCTGGGTAAAGAAATCTTTGTAGAAGAAAAACTGCTCATCATTCTTGCTTCCCTGCCGCCCTCCGTCAAAATCGTAGTCTTAGACAAGGCTTATAATCCTATAGCTGAAATTGCTGATTTTTGCCTGCGGTGTTTAAAAACAAACCTTGAGATTCTTGAATTTAATCTTAAAGGTCTGTCGCTTCATTCTGAGCTTAGAAAAGCGATAATAACCGGGGACTGGCCTTATGATCAGAGCTTGCAATCGCTGTTAAAAGCGTTGTTGTTAACTGGCAGAGTCGGTAACGATAATTCTGAATTCAATACCTTGCCAGCGGACAAAATAGAAGAGCGACATATTGATATGGCAGTAGATTTCCTGCTAAAAGCAGCCGCAAACCCTGCCCTGCGACCCTATGCCGAGCAAGAATTATGGCGGCTTAAAGGAGCATATAGTTACCATTCAGTAAAGCAACTGAATTTGCCAGCAAAATATCGCCGTGAAAACGCCGAGGCACCGGTAATTTTTGCACCACATAATCCCGATTCTCCGAGAAAGGATAGATATCTCTCCCTGATCAGTCAAAACCTGAGCCAGGAAAGCGCATCCAAACTACAAACCAGGCTGGATGATTTGCCGTCTGAAGTCGAGCAATTATACTTGGGGAATACCAGCCTTGGCGATTTGAGTGATGAATGCGCACAAATTCTTTTTAATCGCCCATTTAACAAGTTAGAGGGGCTGGAGCTTTGTAATAACGACTTATATAAGCAGCAAAACCTTCCCCATTATCTGCGCACCATTGGCAACACGTTAAAATATCTTAATCTGGCAGAAAACCAACTCGGGAGATCGCCCTGTTTTACTGATGTTATTGCGAACCTCAATAAAGACTTATTGCATTTAAATTTATCGGGCAACCAACTCGGCGCACTTAAACCCGAGGTGTTGGTAAACAGTCTTGTTCGCCATATGCCGCCTCACCTGGAATATCTTGATTTAAGTGATAATCAGCTTGCCTTGATACCTTTTGATAAGCTAATTTACCTCATCTCCAGGCTGCCGCGCAGTATTACCCGAATTAATCTCTGTTATAATAATTTCTCGCAAGAAGCGCGAATGGCTATCGTTGCATCCCTGCCGCCAGGCATCGACATAATAGCGGATCCCCCGCCTGAGCCGTCTCATGAAGCAGCAAGAGATACAGCGAATTATTGCATGGAACGTTTAAAGATCAGTATCAATAATGCAGTAAAACATTGTGATGATTGGAATACAGATTACCGGTCACAGCAAGGCATAGAGTATCGTTTAAAGATATTTTATTCTGTTCTCCCGAAAATATTACCTGATATTTCACTCAACAAAGAGCTAAGACAAGCGATAATATGGCAAGATTTACCCTATGCTCCAAGCTATCAATGGTTGTTCAAGGCGCTGGTTCTAACTGGCAAAATCGGTAATAATGGACCTGAATACAAAGCCCGCATGAGCCCCGAAGAAGGAGAGGAGCAGCGCATTCATATGGCAATTGATTACCTGATTAAAGCGGCGGGCAACGCCTATCTTAAAGCGATTACCGATCAGGAATTATGGCAAATTAAAGATGCTTTTGCTGATAAATACCCCTCGGTACAGCGCAAGCTGGAAAGATTGCATTTACCAGCAAGGTTTAATAATCAAAAACCGGAAGAGCATCAGACAAGTATGCGTCATTATATTGATGAGCACAGGTTCTTCAGCCAGTATGCAGCTACGGCCGATTGTGCCATGCCTCCGATTCAGCTCGTGCTTTAACTCGAACAGCTGCTGCTACTCGCACACGGACTGTGCGATATACTGGGCGGCGACGAGCTTTTTTTCTGCAAATGGAAGAGTTGTTTAAATTTTTCTGTTCTTGTAGGCTCTAATCCCAGTTTTTGTAAAAAATCTGTTCTTGATTTGCCATTATTGGTAATAATGTCCAGTTTTTCTCGATTACGCAGGATAGTGTACATCGCCTCAATTTGTTCGGCATCGCTCTTGTCAGTATTAAAGCAGCAAAGCAGTTTGTTTGCCAGATTATAACGACGAATATTCAGGTGCAATGCAGGATGCAGCTCGGATGAGTGCTTCGCTTCGGAAGCTGCGGTTATATTCTGATAGAGAGTGCTCCCTGTCTTGGCCTTATCAATGATCTGATTAATATCCAGATAATTCCCATCTTGACTATAATACTGCTTTTGCACATCCAAAGGCAAATTGTTTGCCTCCAATTCAATCTTTTTGCGGCAACTCATTTCGTATTTCTGAAGAACTTTTACTAATACATCTTTTGAAAAATTACCTGGCATAACTCTTCTCTATAAAAAATTGAAAGGGAAACCACTACAGGATACTTTTTATTCAACACGTTATCAGATTATAATAATGCACCGCATCATATCAGCAGGATAATTTATGAACTGCCTGTTTTGCAAGATTATACATAAAGAAATTTCAGCCAATGTGGTCTTCGAGGATTCGGAAATCATTGCGTTTCGAGATATCAAACCGCAAGCGCCTGCTCATTTGCTGATAATTCCTAAAAAGCATATTGCAACCATTAATGATGCTGATAGCAATGACGAACAATTATTGGGCCGACTTATCTTGACTGCGAAAAAGCTGGCAAAATCTGAAATGCTGAGCGAGAAAGGTTATCGTCTGGTATTTAACGTAAATCCTGAAGGTGGGCAGGAGATTTATCATATCCATTTACATCTTCTTGGCGGCCGTCAAATGACATGGCCTCCGGGTTAGGACTAAATTAATGCACAAACTATATAAACAAATCATAGAAAAAATTGGTGAAAATCCGGCACGGGAAGGATTACAGGATACCCCCGAGCGAGCCGCGAACGCGATGCGTTATCTGATGAAAGGTTATACCGAAAATCTGGATGACATCATTAATGGCGCATTGTTCGATTCTGAAATGAAAGAAATGGTCATCGTGAAAGACATCGAAATGTACTCTATGTGCGAACATCATCTGTTACCATTTTTAGGAAAATGCCATGTCGGTTATATTCCGAATGGTAAAGTATTGGGTCTTTCAAAAATAGCCCGTATTGTTGACTACTATGCCCGCAGATTACAAATCCAGGAACGCCTGACCTCCGAAATAGCCGACTGTATCTCATCGATCACGAATGCCCAGGGCGTTGCTGTCGTCATTGAGGCGAAGCATCTGTGCATGATGATGCGTGGCGTTGAAAAACAAAATTCAGCCATGGTCACTTCCGTGACTCTGGGTACAATCCGTGATAATCCCGCGATCAAGGATGAATTTTTAAAGCTTATCCGGTAACTGCGAGCAGGTTGAGCTGTAAAGCCAACTCCCTCTCTCATTAGAATAAACCTTGATTACGCTACGCTGCATCAAGGCTACAAGAGCCTCTCGGATTTCAGCGTAGCCTTGATGCAGCGCAGCGTAATCAAGGTTACAAGAGCCTCTCAAATTCAGCGTAGCCTTGATGCAGCGCAGCGTAATCAAGGTTACAAGAGCCTCTCAAATTCAGCGTAGCCTTGATGCAGCGCAGCGTAATCAAGGGAACTAACAAGGAGGAAAAACCTTACCACTTGCTTATCAAGGTATATTTCACTAATATCGCCAGCGCTCCAACCACTAAAAGGAATATAAAATTGGTCAACTATCGCCGGAACTTTCTTCCTGGGGGAATGTTTTTCTTTACCGCTACTTTGCACAATAGGAAATCAACTTTGTTAGTCGATAAAATTGAGTTGCTTAAAGAAGCTATCCATATGGTAAAAACAGAATACCCTTTTCAAATCAGAGCTTATGTCGTGCTTCCTGAGCATATGCATATGATTTGGCAATTGCCGCCTCGTGACTCAAATTACTCTCTGCGGTGGCAAAAAATCAAAACAAGGTTTTCAAAGGCAGTATGCAAAACCGAGATGCCCGTATTTAAATCCCAACATAATGAATGTATTCTTTGGCAACGGCGATTTTGGGAGCATACAATTCGGGATGAAAAGGACTTTGAAAACCATGTTCATTATATTCACTATAACCCTATCAAACATGGTTTAGTTAGCTCTCTACACCAGTGGCCTCATTCTTCGTTTCATCATTATGTTCGTTTTGGGCAATTGCCGTATAATTGGAGTGGCAACGGGGTTGAGAATGTTAATGCGTTTGGTTTTGGGGAGTAAAAACCTTGGGCGGAGGAAAACCTTGATTACGCTACGCTGCATCAAGGCTACAAGAGGATGTCGGATGCAGCTCAGCGTAATCAAGGTTTTGATTCAGCATTACCGATTTTTAAAGTGTGATTTGCTGATCGTTTTGTTGGCTCGGAACAATCCACCCTGCTAACTGCTGAGCCTTTTGCTCGAAATTTTGATCATTAATTTGCGCTAACAAGCCATAAAAATTATTAGTAATATCCTGTCGTCCCCTGAACAACCGATGAGCCATTTGGAAATGTTTGCTATGGCGCTGTTGGCAATAGTTTTGGATGGCCCGCAAGCAATCTGCGGGATTACTGCCTTTTTTCGCAATAAGCGCAGTGATCGCCTTAACCCCGTCAGGTACCGTTTTAAATGGATTACGGACTTTATCTTGCCAGTAAGCTTTATTATCGCAAATATTTTTAATCACCTGGATTAGATCAGCTTGAGTCGCCGTTGTGGTGGGTACTGGTGTAACGCTAACGTTTTGGAGCTTCTCAACCGGCTCCTCAAGCAAACGTTCTCTGAATTGAGTTTCAGTATCAAAACGAGCAATATGGCTATCACCGTCGCCTAACTGGAAAGCATTGACTACTTGCTGATTAAAAAATTTATCGTCAGTGAATTGCGTACCATATTTTTCTTGCAAATAAGCCTTAAATTCCTCCTGCTTCTCCGGCGGCACATTAAACTCAGCATAAGAAGCCGGAAGCTCTAACGTCTCGGTGTACTCGTGATAATCTTTTTTAAGCTTAAGCTGATTGTCAGGGGTAAGTTTACTAATAAACCATTGCCGAACAAAATCAACGATTTCACGCTGAATATCATCGACCGTTAAAATTCGCAATAATGGATGACCAATCACCGATTGGGCTAACCGGCGTTTTACCCCTGAAAAACAGCTGGGTCTATCGGGCTGTAAATCATCATATTCTTCAAATATCGGATTATTTTTTTTATCCACGCAAAGTTTGCCATCCTTATCCCTTTTCTGCCTTTTGTTATCCCAATTATGGGCACGGCCAATTAAAGCAAGTTCGGCAATAAAATGTTCAAGCCTTGACGCCTCCGTATGGCCATCTTCAGGCGCAATCTTACTATCAGTCGCGGCAAGATAAAGCATGGCAATGACAGGCAAGTATTCATCAAACGTTGACCAGCGCTCACTGAGATTGCCAGGTTCAACATTGACATATGCAGCTTGAGGGTGTATCCAGTAATTAGGCCTGGATAAGTAGCGCAAAGCAGTGTGATCTTTATGCTGGTAATACGCCTTTAATGCCTCAGCCCTTTGAGTCTCATTCAAAGCGAGACGATTAAATTCCGCATATGATTCAGGCAGCGCAGAAGGCTGTCCAGCAATAACAATCATGGCCGGATTCGCTCGATACCGCTCCCGTAGTTTATCGCGAAGCGCCTCAACAATTACATCCGCGCCTTGTGCACGCACCAGCGGCTGGTAACGATCGATTGCTGATTGCAATCGTTTCTGTTCGCCACTGGTTAAGGCACGCATAGAGGATTCGTGATCGCGTGCTAATATTTCCGCACTAAGGCCATTGCGCGCTTCCTCGCGATAATATCCATCCCGCTGGGCCTGTTGGCGTACTGCGGGAATAGCCAGCAATAATTCGGCAACGGGTTGATTATTAATGCTAAGCGCCAGCCGTAATAACTCATTAGGATCGCCACCATATACCTGCTGGTGGCACAGCGCTTTGACCGCAGGAATACTCAATAAAAACCGGATGTCATCCAACAAATTCTCTTCCTGGGCATAGTCGCGCCTGACGCCCCGGCGAATCAGATTACGCAGCAGATAAAATGCCTGTTTCGCCTCATCCTCAGTAATGTTAAAAACCCCAGCGGGATTTTCCTCTTCAAACTCTGCTTTTTGAGCCTGCAGCTGATCGAGTTGCTGGCTAACAAAGGGATAGACATATTTTTTCCCGTATTCCTGATCATGAAACTCCATATAAGCCAAAACGCAATTGATATTGAGCAGATAGAAAATCGTATCCAGACGTCTGGATGTTATGGCATCATTTACCAGGCGATAATCGCGAGCTTTCAACATCTCATTTCGCCCCTCTTCAGTCAGATGGCGTGAAAAATGCTGGATCATCGCAATACAGCCATATTGGATAGCGTTTTGAACAAGCTGATAATCGCCGCTTTTTACCATATCAATCTTTTCTTCTTCCGTTAGAAGGCTTTCAAAATAGTTAATAGTATCTATCTGGTTATTTGCGGCAGCTAATTGAATAACTTCATAATTATCTGCTTTCACCATGCCTATTTTCTGTATCCCGGAAAGGTGGCCTGCAAGGTGTTGAACCGCAGCCGTTTGACCTCTTGCGGCGGCTTCGCGAATAGCCCGATAATTACCCACTTCCACAGCGACTTTTTTCTCTTGATCATTCAACTGATCTTCAAAACACTCGATAGCGGCGGTATATCCCAGCTTGGCAGCGGCTTGAATAGCATTATAATTCTCCGCTTTCACCATCTTTTTGTTTTCTTCTGCATTCAGGTATTTTTGAAGATGCCGAATAATGTCAGCTGACTTGACGGCATTTTTAATTGCATCATAATTCCCCGCTCGCACTGCCTCTTTTTTTTCTCCCTCAGACAGGCGGGTTTCAAAGTGCTTAATAATATCGAGATGGCCATCTTGGGCAGCCCATCGAATAGCCAGATAATCACTTGCTTTTACCGCTTCTATTTTCTCATCATCAGTCAGGTAACTTTCCAGATACTCAATTGTTTTGAGGTGGCCAGATTTGGCAGCCAATTGAATAGCCTGATAATTCTCAGCCTTAACTGCAGCTCTTATTTCTTCTGGATAATTCTCAAAGTACTTAATTACCTCAGTATGGCCATTTCCGGCAGCATCTTGAATAACCCGGTATTGCGACATTTTAACTACATCTATTAGCTCTTTCTCGCTCAGGTAACCTTCAAGATACTTAACCCTGTCGAGGTGGCCATTTTCGATAGCAAATCGAATAGCAGAATAATTGTCTGCTCTTATTGCTTTGTTTTTTTCTTCGATACTCAAATAACTTTCCAGATACTTAAACGTATCGGTATGGCCATTTTGAGCGGCCAATCGAATAGCAAGATAATCGCCTGCTCTTACTGCTGCATTTTTTTCTTCCTCGCTCAAGTAACTTTCCAGATACTTAAGCATACCTGTATGGCCATTTTGAGCAGCATTACAAATAGCCTTATAATTCCATGCCTTCACCACAGCGTTCATATCTTCGCTAGCCAGGTGGTTTTCAAGATATTCTATAGTAGTGGTATGACCATTTTTGACAGCATCCTGGATTGCCTCGTAACCCCAGGTAGTAACCGCAGCTTTTTCTTCCGGAGTTAAATAGTTTTCAAGGTACTCAATAACCGCAATATGACCATTTGCGACAGCTAAACGAATAGCGTGATATTTATTATTGGTCACTGCTGCTTTTTTTTCTTTCTCAGTCAGATAACGTTCAAGATATTTAATAGCGGCAATATCGCCATATCTGACGGCCTCCAGAATAACTTTATACTGCTCCGCTTTTATGGCTGTTTTTTTCTCTTTGGTAGAGAAAATTTGTATATGATCTAATTTTTCACACAACACGCATATCGCGGCCAGCGTCAAACGACACGTGCCGCGCCCTTTGATCTCAAGCTCGTATTCATTGATTAAATCATCGGTGATCAGACTGCGATCAGGCGGGTTACTCGCAAGAAACTGATTTATCGCCGGGTATTTTTGCAAATTTGTTTCGCTTAAAAGGATTGATTGTGCCATGATTGGTCTTTAAAAGAACTTTATGTAGGTATTATACCGCAATAGAGCAATATTTAATACCCAAAGAGTCTTTGATAATAAGCCGGGCAAGCCATAATGCAGCGCAACCGTAATCAAGGTTTTATTTTACCCTCTCCCCAACCCTCTCCCGATACGGGAGAGGGGGCAAGAAGTAAAAGGCCTTTGCAAACCCTCAAATGCCAGGGATGGCATCTGGGAGCGTCAGGATGACTTCATGCGTGTTTGCAAAAAGCCTTTAAAGGAAAGGGCTTACCCGCTCTGAACTAGCAAGGAATAATGAGGTGTTGGGCTTTGCAGCCCAACCTACACTGGTTTATTGGATTATTCTTCTGTTGGCTGTGTTTCAGCAGCTTCAGGCTGTTCTGCAACCGATGCCGATTTAACTTCTTCTTCAGGTTTGGCAGCAGGTTGAGGTTTATCCTTCCACTCGAGCTTGACGCGGCCTTGTTTATCAACACCTGCAACAAATACTTCGATTTCCTGACCTTCGCTTAATACCGACTCAACTTTCTGGTTGCGGTCGCTGCAAATCTGAGAAATATGCAATAAACCATCTTTACCAGGCAACAGGTTGATGAAAGCACCAAAATCAACGATTTTGCTGACTTTGCCCTGATAAGTTTGCCCAACTTCGATTTCTGCAATCAACGCTTTAATTTGCTTTTGCGCTTCTTCCAGAGCAGCCGCATCAGGTGAGAATAATTGCACAACGCCTGTATCGTCAATATCAATCGATACACCTGTTGCTTCAGTCAGAGCCTTAATCGTTGCGCCACCTTTACCAATAATCGTGCGAATCTTGTCTTCAGCTACTTTCATGGTAACAATACGGGGAGCATGCTGTGATAACTCGTCGCGGTGTTCAGACAGTGCATTGTTCATCACGCCCAGAATATGGATACGGCCCGCTAATGCCTGTTCTAATGCCTGCTCCATGATTTCTTTAGTGATACCGGTTATTTTGATATCCATCTGCAGGGCTGTAACCCCTTTTTCTGTACCGGCTACTTTAAAGTCCATATCGCCCAGGTGATCTTCGTCACCCAGAATATCGGTCAGAACAGCAAAACGATCACCTTCTTTAATCAGCCCCATTGCAACACCGGCAACGGGCGCTTTTAAGGGTACACCAGCGTCCATCAATGCCAGACTGGTACCGCAGACTGTTGCCATCGAGCTTGAACCGTTTGATTCTGTAATTTCTGATACAACTCGCAGTACATAAGGGAACTCGCTTGCTGAAGGCAGTACTGCCATTAAGCTGCGTTTTGCCAGACGGCCATGACCAATCTCGCGGCGTTTGGGGCTGCCAACCATTCCTGTTTCACCCACTGAGTAGGGGGGAAAATTATAGTGCAGCATAAAGCGATCTTTCGCTTCACCAATCAGACCATCAAGCATTTGGGCATCGCGATCATTACCTAAAGTGGCAACAACAATCGCCTGGGTTTCACCACGCGTGAATAACGCTGAACCATGAACCCGCTCAAGCAGTTTAGTCCGAATTGAAATCGGACGAACAGTACGCTGATCCCGGCCGTCAATTCGCGGCTCGCCATTAAGTATACGATTGCGAACAATATTTTTTTCCAGCTCGCCCAGAATGTCAGTAATTTTCGCAGGGCAAGCGTCTTCCTGTTCGGCGGTAACTTTATCTTTAATCTCTTGCCTGACCTGATCAAGACGCTGGTAACGGGCTTGTTTGTCTTTCAGCAAATAGGCAGCAGTTACTTCGTCAGTCGCCAGTTCTTCAATACGGGTACGCAACGCCTGATCAACCGGTGC
Source organism: Legionella dresdenensis (assembly GCF_042649825.1). Lineage (NCBI taxonomy): Bacteria > Pseudomonadati > Pseudomonadota > Gammaproteobacteria > Legionellales > Legionellaceae > Legionella > Legionella dresdenensis. The sequence continues at coordinate 133,522 of NZ_JBHSAB010000014.1, forward strand.
AGCAGTCCACTCCCAACGCGCCTTGCCAGTTTCTCTTGCCAGTTCGTTGATTGCCTTGATAACGCTTTGCATCATTTCGTGCCCGTACATAACGGCACCCAACATAATCTCTTCGCTTAATTCGCGCGCTTCTGATTCAACCATTAAAATGGCATCGCTGGTTCCTGCCACAACCAGATCCAGCTCTGATTCTGCAATCTGTTTATGGCTTGGATTTAACAGATATATACCGTCTTTATAACCAACCCGCGCAGCGCCAATTGGCCCATCAAATGGAATGCCTGAAATTGCAAGAGCGGCAGAAGCGCCTATCATGGACAAAATGTCAGCCTGTACATCAGGGTTAAATGACATAACTGTGGCAATAATCTGAACTTCATTAAGGAAGCCCTCGGGAAATAATGGCCGCAGAGGTCGATCCATAAGACGGGAAATCAGCGTTTCATTTTCGCTTGGCCGGCCTTCACGCTTGTTGAAACCGCCGGGAACCTTACCCGCTGCGTAACTTTTTTCCTGATAATTAACTGTTAAAGGGAAAAAGCTGTTTGATTCAGCTCCGTCTTTTTTGGCTACTGCAGTTACCAGAACTTGCGTACCACCCATACTAACAAACACAGCCCCATCTGCCTGTCGCGCGATTTCTCCGGTTTCGAGGGTTAAGATATGTTCCCCGAATCGCACTTCTTTTGTGATTTTAGTCACGTAAACACCTCTTTAGGTAATATTAAATAAAAAAGGCGCAGAAGCGCCTTTCGTTTTAAACTGAACTGTTCCTGCAGGTATTATCCATCGGACAGGACTCAGCAATTAATAAGAATCTCGTAAACCAAGATTTTGAATCAGTGACTGATAACGCACTTGATCATTCTTTTTCAAATATTTTAACAGTTTCCGGCGTTTGTTAACCAGAGCCTGCAGACCACGACGCGAATGAAAATCCTTGCGGTTTGCTTTGAAATGATCAGTCAGATATTGGATACGGCCAGTCATTAACGAAACTTGAACTTCTGGCGAACCAGTATCTTTCTCAGAACGTTTGTGCTGCTCAATAATTTCTGCTTTTTGTACGCTAGTTAGCGACATTGCTCACTCCTGAATATAAGCTTGATATCTTGGTCAAAAGCAGCATTCTAGCAAGCTCTCGTACAAGACACAAGTGTTAGTTAATAATTTGTTCAATTTTCTTTTCTGGCTCAGCCAGAAAACGTTTTACCTTTAATGATCCTTGTCTGTCGAATTCAGCCAGCCCGACAAATTGTCCCTTATCGTTGTGTATCCGATACAGTCCGCTTTCCTGCGGCGATAAAGAATCTGAAATGATCCGCCCTTGTCTGAGCTGAGTAATTTGCATTTCATTCAGCTGCAACAACGGCATATATTGCACCGCCCGTTCCAATGGCAGCAGGCGTTCCTGCAATTGCTCCTGATTTAATTGCCTTAGTTCATCCAGTTCATACATTGGCTCAGCGTCAAAACCCGCGGTATATAACCGGTGCAATACCGTCACATTGGCTCCGCAACCCAAAACCTCGCCAATATCTTCAATCAGGCTTCTGATATAGGTCCCTTTGGAACAGGAAACTTTAATAGTGAACTGTCTACCATCAAAATCCAGTAATTCAAGTTGGTGAACGGTAACCTCGCGTGCTTTACGCTCAATAGTCTGTCCCGCTCTCGCTAATCGATACAACGGCGTTCCATTATGTTTTAACGCTGAAAACATAGGCGGAACCTGCTGAATTACACCGCTAAAACGCGCTATTGACTGATCCAATTGCTGCCGGGTAACCTCGAAATTATCTGTCTGGCTGATTATCTCACCCTGTGCATCGCCCGTACTGGTACGAATACCCAGTAATCCGGTTGCGACATAAGACTTGTCGGCATCCAGCAGATATTGACAGTATTTGGTTGCTTCGCCAAAACACACTGGCAACATGCCCGTTGCCAGCGGATCCAGACTTCCGGTATGACCTGCTTTGCGGGCATGATAAATATGCCGGACTTTTTGCAATACAGCATTTGATGACAGCCCCTGCGGTTTATTGACCAGCAATATACCGTTTACAGCCAGGTTACAATCAGCTTTGCCCATTGTCTTCCATTTCATCCGGGTTGGCTTCATCAATTAACTTGCTAAGCCGTCTGCCATATTCAATTGATTCATCATAAACAAAATGCAATTGCGGTACGGTACGAAGCTTAATCGTACGTGCTAACGCCGTCCTTAAATAGCTTGCTGCAGCATTTAATATCCCGGCTGCCTGCTCAGCATCGCTGTTAAAGACCGTAAAATAAACTTTAGCATGCCCCAGATCACCAGTAACGGTTACTGATGAAATCGTTATAAAAGCAGGTAATCGCGGGTCCTTAATTTCCTGCTGAATAATTTGCGACAGCTTCCGCTGTAGCATTTCTGCTACGCGGTCTGTTCGCTTAAAGTCATTACTCATAAATCTCGTTTCACTTCAACTGTTTCAAACACTTCTATCAGATCACCAGGTTTGACGTCATTATAGTTCTTCACCCCGATACCGCACTCAAAGCCCTGACGTACTTCAAGCACATCATCTTTAAAGCGGCGTAATGACTCCAGGGTTCCTTCATAAATAACTACGTTATTTCGCAATACCCGAATTGGATTATTACGCTTAATCGTCCCCTCAACCACCATACATCCGGCAATTGCTCCCAGCTTGGGCGAACGGAATACATCACGGACTTCGGCAATACCGATAATTTCCTCTTTAAATTGTGGAGCGTGCATACCAGTTAAGGCCGCTTTAACCTGGTCCACAATATCATAAATTACACTGTAATAATGGAGGGCAACAGATTCCTGCTCAGCAAGCCGTTTTGCACCGCCATCTGCACGAACGTTAAATCCAATCAGGATAGCGCTGGATGCGATAGCCAGGTGTACGTCCGATTCAGTAATACCGCCAACACCGCTACCCACTACTTCGACTTTTACTTCATCAGTAGACAATTTAACCAGTGCATCTGCAATCGCTTCAATCGAGCCCTGTACATCGGCTTTAAGAACCACAGCAAGGCGCTTGATTTCTGAAGCAGCCATGTTTTCAAAAATTCCTTCCAGTGTCGATTTCTGTCTTCGCGCCAGTTTCACCTCACGGAATTTTCCTTGACGGAACAAAGCGACTTCACGCGCCTTTTTCTCGTCAGGTACAACAACCGCCTCATCACCAGCATGAGGAATAGCTGATAATCCCAGTACTTCTACAGGAATTGACGGGCCAGCGCTATCAACATAACTGCCGTTGTCGCTGACTAACGCCCTGACTCGGCCATATTGGAAACCCGCTAATAAAATATCGCCTTTGTGCAAAGTACCGCTTTGTACAAGTACAGTAGCTACCGGTCCACGGCCTTTATCCAACCGTGATTCAATAACAACGCCCTTGGCCGCGCCATCTGTATGAGCGCTCAGCTCAAGAACTTCTGACTGAAGCAGAATAGCATCAAGTAATTCATCTACACCCATACCTGTTTTGGCAGAGATGTTAACAAACATCGTGTCGCCGCCCCAGGATTCAGGGATCACTTCATGAGCGGATAATTCATTCATTACGCGATCGGGATCTACACCTGGCTTATCCATTTTATTCACGGCAACAATAACTGGCACTTTCGCTGCCTTGGCATGCTGCACCGCTTCAATCGTCTGTGGTTTAACGCCGTCGTCCGCAGCAACGATAAGGACAACAATATCCGTTACCTGCGCACCCCGTGCCCGCATCGCAGTAAACGCAGCATGTCCCGGGGTATCGAGGAAAGTAATTTCACCCTTTGGCGTACTGACGTGGTATGCACCAATATGCTGTGTAATGCCGCCGGCTTCGCCTGCAGCAACTTTAGTGCGGCGAATATAGTCAAGCAGCGAGGTTTTACCATGATCTACGTGACCCATAATAGTTACCACAGGCGCCCTCTCTTCATTGAGGCTGCCTTTAGTGATAACATCGCCTAGATTTTGTTCAATCGCATCTTCTTTCAGCAGTTTCGGGCGGTGACCCATTTCTTCGACAACGATAACTGCCGTTTCCTGATCGATAACCTGGTTAATGGTTGCCATGGCGCCCAGACCGATCATGACTTTAATTACTTCGGCAGCTTTGACCGACATCCGCTTAGCCAGCTCTGCAACAGTAATTGTTTCAGGAATAAGCACTTCGCGAATAACAGGGGCTGTCGGCATGGCAAAACCATGTTTCAGCGACTCTTCCGCTTCACGGTATTTCTCGGATTTTTCATTTCCCTTGCGCTTTTTTGATTTGCTGCGTCTGAAACGCGGATTACCGTCATCCTCATCGCTGACACGCTGAATAGGTTGCTGGTATTTGGTTTTTTTCTTGTTGCCTTTCCTGCCATCACCGCGCTCGCCCTCGTCTTCACCATGATGCTCATGGTGTTTCTTTTTGGCGGGTTTTTCAGCATCAACAGCAGCTTTTGCAGTGCGAACTACTACCTCATCTTCTGCGGGTTCATTGCCTGCGGCTGATTTATCAGCAGCAATTTCTTCTGTTACCGCAATCTCTTCTGCTTCAGACTCTGTTAGGGCTTCAGCTTTCACATCGCTTACTTGATCAACTGGGGCCTGCTCAGCAATGTGCTCTTCCTGCGATATCAGATCCGCCTGCTCGTGAGCAACAACTGAATCCACCAGCTCATCGTTTGGCAATTCAGCTTCGGCAATGGCCTGTTCAGCCTCTGTACCAACGATTTCGGAAGCGACAGGGCGTTTAACATAAGTTCGCTTTTTCCTTATCTCGACATTAACCGTTGTTTTGCGTGCATCACTACCGACTGTAACCTGAGTCTGGCTTTTACGCTGCAAGGTAAAGCGATCTGGCGAAGGACGTGCTTCTTTACTGCCGCTTTTTTTAAGGTGGTTCAGCAGGATTAATTTCTGTTCCTCGCTCACCGTCTGCTGGCTATCAGTTATTGGCAGGCCAGCCTCCTGAAATTGGTGCAATAAATGCCCAACAGGGATTCCAACTACCTGAGCTAATTGCGTAACTGTTACATCCGCCATATCTATAATCCCCTTACAGCGATTTAATAAATCACTTGTCTTTCATTCTGTGCTTTTAGTTGTTACTTTGCTGCATAAAACAACATAATAACATGCTTATTTTCGCTAGCGCGAGTTCTGGTTAAAGAAACCATGGCTCACGCGCTTTCATAATCAATGCAGCTGCTTTTTCTTCTGTCATACCCTGAATATCCAGCAACTCATCAACCGATTGTTCAGCCAAATCTTCCATAGTAGAAATACCTTTGGCTGCCAGTGCATCGGCAACAGATTGTGTCATTCCTTCCATATTCAGCAACGACTCAGAAGGTGTACCGGATAAACTGGTTCCAGATGACAACGCACGCATCAACAATGTATCATTTGCCCGTTTGCGAAGTTCTTCAACAATCTCTTCATCAAATTCTTCAATTGCCATCAATTCCTCTTTAGGAACATAAGCAATTTCTTCCAGCGAAGAAAATCCATTAGCAACCAATAAAGCAGCAATTTCTTCATCGATTTCCAACGCGGAGGTAAACAGGTTGGTCAGCTTCGCTGATTCCTGCTGGCTCTTCTCATTAAACTCGTCTACAGTCATGACATTTAGTGTCCAGCCTGTCAGCTGGCTTGCCAGCCGGACATTCTGTCCATTTCGGCCAATAGCCTGAGATAAATGCTCTTTCTGCACCGCCAGATCCATAGTATGGCTATCCTCATCCACAACAATAGATGAGATTTCAGCAGGAGCCATGGCATTGATAACTAACTGGGCCGGATTATCATCCCAAAGAATGATATCTACCCGCTCACCGCCCAGCTCACTGGAAACAGCCTGAACACGTGAGCCGCGCATACCAACGCATGCGCCGACAGGATCAATACGGCCGTCATTAGTCTTTACAGCAATTTTAGCACGGTTGCCTGGCTCACGGGCCGCGGCTTTAATTTCAATCACATTTTCACCGATTTCCGGTACTTCGATGCGGAACAGTTCAATCAACATTTCGTTACGGACACGGCTGACAAAAATTTGTGGTCCACGCGCTTGCGGCGTTAATTCATAAAGATAAGCCCGAACACGATCATTTGCTCTGAACATTTCATTGGGCAACATTTCATGACGCGGTAAAAACGCTTCTGCTTTGCCGCCCAGGTCGATAATTATATTGTCACGGGTTACTTTTTTCACGGTACCATAAATTAATTGCCCGTATTTGCCACGGTATTGATCGATAATTTGTTGTCTTTCCGCTTCACGAATTTTTTGTGTAATTACCTGGCGGGCAGTCTGCGCCGATATACGGCCGAATTCAACCGAAGCCATAGGCTCTTCAATTTGATCGCCTATTTTGATTGATGGAGAGCGTTCGCTTGCGGCAGTGAGGCCAATTTCGCGCTCAGGAAATTCTACTTCATCATCAGCAACCACATCCCAATAACGAAACGTTTCATAATCACCAGTTCGTCCATCAAGCTTTACGCGCACGCCAATATCGCTGTTAGACATTTTTCGGGTAGCAAATTCAAGCGCAGCCTGAATTGCATCAATAACCGTCTGCCGGCTTACATCTTTTTCATTAGCTAGTGCCTGAGCAATTTCTAACACTTGTTTATTCATTGTTGGCCTCACTCGCCTGTCAAATTTGCTTTCACAATTTGGGAGAATTCAATTGCCTGCTTTTCTCCGCCAATTAGCAAAACTACTGTAGTATCATTTACTGAATCGATAATACCAGTAATTTTGCGGCTGCCATTCAATGGCTTGAACAGTTTAAGCTGGACAGAACTATTCAAATAGCGCTTGTACTGTTCGATATAAAACAATGGGCGCGGAATGCCGGGAGATGAAATTTCCAGACTATAATTACCTTTGATTGGATCTTCCACATCAAGAAGCGCACTGATTTGCCTGCTTACACGCTCGCAATCAGCGATGCCAATACCATCTTTATGATCGATGTATACCCTAAGCAATGAGTGCTTACCTTGGGCAAGATACTCGCAGCCCCATAGTTCATAACCGAGATCAGCGATTACCGGCATTAATAATTGTTGGATATCATCTTTAATCATAAAATACTCGTTTAACATCAAATTTCATATCAATGTTTCTGGTTAACACCCGCCATGACATTGCTTTCGTCTTAGAGCCAAACCAACTTGCCAGCAAGTCGAATTTACCTGCTTGCAGATCAAAGTACCAATAAATTATTTGCTGATATCAATGGCTTGACGACCTCCGGATTCAGGGATAGCTAAACAAGGGTTAACTTTCCGCATATAACAAAAAACCCCATAAATGGGGCTTTCAGTTTTTGTAGTGGTAGCGGGGGCAGGATTTGAACCTACGACCTTCGGGTTATGAGCCCGACGAGCTACCAGGCTGCTCCACCCCGCATCAACTGAAGGGAAGTATACTGTCTTAAGGCTTCCCTGGCAAGCTTATTTTACATTATTTCGCAATATTTTATCACCCTGCAAAAGCATTGGCACAAGCATTAACCAGAATTGATGGAAATATGCCTAAATAAAGCAACGCAAGACAGTTTACGGAATAAATCAGTTGCGATGATAATGGTAAAACCACAGGACTGGTATTTTCAGCGCTATCAAAATACATGACTTTGACAATGCGAATGTAATAATAGGCGCCTATCACTGCAAACAGTAATCCCAACGTAGCAACCCAGGTCATGTTCGCATCAACCAACGCTTTTAATACCAGTAGTTTTGTGAAAAACCCAACAGTTGGCGGTACTCCAGCCATAGAGAACATGACAATCAGCATCAAAAAAGCTAACCAGGGATTGCGTTTGTTTAATCCTTTCAAATCGTCAACATTTTCTACTTCAACACCATCCCGCGACATTAATACAATCAGGCCAAATGCGCCTACAGTCATTATTGAATATACCAACATATAGTAAAGTGCCGCAGAGTAACCAGCATTATCGGCTGCAAGTATGCCAAACAGTGCATAACCCGCATGCGAAATCGCTGAATAACCGAGCAGACGTTTGATATTTTGTTGAGTTATGGCCAACAGATTACCCAGCGCTGTGGACAGTAATGCCATGACCAGGATCAGATGTTGCCATTCAGCTGCCAAACCAGGTAAAGCAATGACCAGTAACCGTAACATCATACCTAACGCTGCAATTTTTGGAGCGGCGCTAACAAACAGGGTGACAGAAACTGGAGCCCCCTGATACACATCAGGCGCCCACATATGGAATGGTACCGCCGCCAATTTGAATCCGACACCGGCAATAATAAATACCAGAGCGAAAGACAGTAATGTGCTTTGCTCTTGCCAGTTTGCTGAAATGCCGTTGGCAATATCAAGCAAGTCCAGTTTGCCGGTAGCGCCATAAAGCAGGGACAAGCCATAAAGAAGCATCCCTGAAGCGATAGCGCCCATCACAAAATACTTCATCGCCGCCTCGGCTGCATCGCTGTTTGTACGGCGGATTGCGGTCAGGGCATATAACGGCAACGACAATAACTCCAGTCCCAGATAAATAGTCAGCAAAGAATGCGCTGAAACCAGCGTCATCATCCCCAGGGTAGAAAACAAGCCAAGAATATAATAATCGCCTGAAGGCATCTGACGTTCATCAATATAGTGCCGTGAATAGACAAAACAAAGAAATACGCTTAGATAAATAAAGATCTTCATCAGCTGAGCGATATCGTCACTGATAAACAAACCGCCTAATATCACTGTCTTGAAGTTCCCCAGGAACAAACCGCTTACACACGCGGCCAGGATCAGACCGATAAGCGATATTGTGAAAGCAATATTCCTGCAGTGTGTTTTGAAGAACAAGTCAGCAATTAAAGCAACACAGGCTGTTGCCAGAATAATCATTTCTGGCAGTGCAAATTGGAGATTATCAAGTAAAGGCATCATAGCTAATTCGTTCCTGCAATTTATAATTTTGATTTGTCAGCTTGAGCCAAAGTATGGCTTACTGTCTGATGAACATAATTTAACATAGGCTTGGGGTAAACACCCATTGCCAATACCATTGCCGCCAGCAATACATAGGCGCTTAGCTCAAAACCTGAAAGATCTTTTAGTGCAGCTACTTTTTCATTCGCAACCTTACCGAAGATCACTCGTTTGTACATCCATAATGTATAAGCGGCGCCCAAAATTAAAGTTAGTGCAGCCCAGAATGCAATCCAGAAGCCTGCTTTCATGCTGCCTAAAATCACCATAAACTCACCAACAAAACCCGATGTACCAGGAAGACCGGCATTTGCCATTGCAAACAGCATATAAAATGTCGCAAACATTGGCATGGTATTAACAACACCTCCAAAATCCTTTAACTCACGGGTATGCATACGGTCATATAAATAACCTACGCCGGCGAACATGCCGCTTGAGACAAATGCATGCGAGATCATAACCACGATCGCGCCTTCAAGAATCAGGCCGGCATTGCTTAATCCCGCATGATCAGCAATAGCGAAGATAGCAAAACAGCCGAGCGTCACAAATCCCATATGTGAAATTGATGAATAGGCAATCAATTTTTTCATGTCTTTCTGAATAATCGCAACCAAACCAATATAGACAATCGCAATCAACGACAATGCAACCATAAGAGGTGCAAATTTGGCGCAGGCATCAGGCACAATCGGCAAGGCAAAGCGAATAAAACCATACGCACCAAGTTTCAGCAATATCGCAGCCAGAACGATTGAACCACCGGCAGGCGCTTCAGTATGCGCATCGGGTAACCATGTATGAACCGGAAACATTGGAATCTTGATAGCAAAACCAAGAAAGAAAGCAATAAAAATCAGGGTCTGAGCAGTCATACTGAGTTTTGCAGCATACAGCGCTTCAATTTTGAATGAGCCAACAACGTAACCCATATATAAGAATGAAGCCAGCATCAGCACTGAACCCAAAAAGGTATACAAGAAGAATTTTACCGCAGCATAAACCCGATTACTTGATCCCCAGATACCGATAATAAGGTACATTGGAATCAGCGTTGCTTCCCAGAATATGTAGAAAACAATTGCATCTGTTGCGGCAAAAACACCCACCAGAAATCCCTGCATAATAAGAAACGCCGCCATGTATTGGGCAACACGTTTCTGAATGCTTTCCCAAGTCGCCAGAATAACGATCAGGTTAGTAAAAATACTTAATACAATTAGCAGCAAAGCAAGTCCATCAACGCCCAGACTGTAATTAATTCCCAGGGCCGGCATCCAGGCAATGTCCTCAACATATTGCATACTGTAAGTATCGAGATCAAACCCTGAAACCAACGGTACGCAAATAAGCAATGTTAACAGCACCGTAAACAGCGACAGATAACGCGCTACGTTGGGGTTGTTATCATCGCCAGTGATAAATACAAATACACCACCGATAATCGGCAACCAGATTAATAAATTAAGCAAATGATGCATACCTTCACCTTATATTCAGCCTAACAGCAACCAGCATAAAAATACACACAAACCTAATACCATCACTGTGGCATATTGGTTTAGATACCCACTTTGCAAAGCACGGCCTTTTTGAGCAAACCAACGGATTGTTCGGCCAGTACCATTGACAAAAAAACCATCTATCAGCTTTTGATCAGTAACCTGATAGAAGAATCTTCCCAGCAGTTTTGAACCGCCGACAATAACTTTATTGTTAAAAGCATCAAAGCCATATTTATTAAGCAGGATGCGGTAGATAACTGAAAAATATTTTGCCAGAACACCAGGGATGGCAGGGAAAGCAATATAAGCAAGCCAGGCGATCGCAACCCCTGCTATAGTTAGCCAGAAAGTCAGACTGTATGGCGCATGCAGGGCAAGTTGTAATGGTGAACTGACTTCATGAGCCATTTCAGCAAGTACATTATGCTCCGGCAAAATGAATAGCGATTTGGCCAATAAGGTTGGGGTATCATATAACATGGGCATAAACAACACATAACCAATGATCACCGAAGGAATAGCCAGGATAACTAACGGCAACCAGACCACCCAGGGCGACTCATGCAAGTGCTCCAAAGTATGCTTGTCCATCCGTGGTTTGCCATGGAAAGTCATAAATAAAGATCGGAAACTATACAGCGCAGTCACCATCGCTCCTGCCGCTACGCAAAAATATGCATAGGCGCTACCAGGTATTTCTGACGTTTTTGCTGCTTCAATAATTGTATCTTTGGAATAAAAACCGGCAAAAGGCGGGATAGCGCACAAAGCCAGAGTGCCGATAACAAAAGTTACATAAGTGATGGGCATTTTGGACCATAATCCACCCATTTTACGCATATCCTGTTCGTGGTGCATGCCGATAATAACTGAACCGGCCCCCAAAAACAGTAACGCTTTGAAACAGGCATGGGTTAATAAATGGAACATGCCGGCGCTATAGGCTGATGCACCCATTGCAACCATCATATAACCTAATTGCGAGAGCGTTGAATAAGCAACTACTCGCTTAATGTCATTCATGACCAGCGCCAAAATACCGGTAAATAAGGCTCCAGTCGCACCAATTACCAGAACAAAGCTTAATGCCGTTGTTGAATATTCAATTAATGGCGAAATACGCGCAACCATAAATACCCCGGCAGTAACCATTGTTGCCGCATGGATCAGTGCTGAGATAGGCGTCGGACCTTCCATTGATTCCGGTAACCAGACGTGCAGCGGTACCTGAGCAGATTTACCCATAGCCCCTACAAACAATAATATACAGATTACAGTTAACAGTGACCAATCATGGCCGGTATATAACTGGATAGTCTGACTGGCAAGCGTTCCTGCACTTCTGAATGCAGTTTCATAATCGAGCGTACCGGTATAGGCAAGCACCAACCCAATTCCCAGAATAAAACCAAAATCGCCAACGCGGTTAACAAGAAAGGCTTTCAGGTTACCTTCAATCGCTGATTCTTTCTGGTACCAGAAACCGATAAGCAGATATGAAACAAGGCCTACTCCTTCCCAACCGAAGAAAAGCTGCAGGAAGTTGTTGCCAGTCACTAGCATTAACATCATGAAAGTAAAGAGGGAAATATAACTGAAGAAACGTTGATAACCATCGTCATCAGCCATGTAGCCAATACTGTATATATGCACCAGCAATGAAACAAAAGTCACAATAACCAGCATTACAACGGTTAGAGGGTCAATCAGAAATCCAATATGGAATGCATAAGGGAAGTAATTACCACCGTCAGCCCATGTGTAAAGATTAACATTAACGGTATCAACCGCCCCGCTCAGGATCGAGCTCGCAACATATAACGACAGTATAAAAGAAATACCGACCCCGGCAATCGTGACAGCATGAGCGCCGACTCGACCAATTTGGTTACGGAAAAAGCCGGAAACCACTGATCCAAGCAGAGGTGTAAGAACAATAAAAAGACATAACTGTTGAATGCTCACGATATTAACCTTTTAAATGATTCATTTTATCGACATCAATATTGCCACGGTTACGGTACAGTAACATAACAATAGCCAGGCCTATCGCTGCTTCAGCAGCAGCAACGGTAAGAATAAAAAACACAAATACCTGTCCTGCGACACCGCCATAATAATGGGAAAAGGCAATAAAATTGGTATTTACTGCCAGAAGCATCAGCTCAACGCAGACAAGTAAAAGAATCACATTTTTGCGATTCAGCATAATTCCAACAAGGCTCAGACCAAACAGGATGGCAGCTAATGTCAGATAATTGTTGACTGGTATCATTTGTACCCCTGATATTTATTTTTCTGCTTTTAATGAAACAAGTTTAACGCGATCCTGCTTTCTGGTCATTATCTGTCCAGTTATATCCTGCCGCTTGGATCGAATCGCCCCACGATGGGCAAGAGTAATTGCCGCGATTATCGCTACCAGAAGCAGAACCGATGCAAGTTCAAACGCGAACACATAATCGGTATACAGTACCATACCTATCTGCTCGGTATTGGAAGGCGTGCTAACTGGTGCAGGGTACATAATGTCATCGCTATCATCGGCATTATTGTCAATAATCTGCGTTGGTTCAGCACTGGCTCTCTGTGCCTGAGAACTGTCCTTAAACCAGCTCGCCGGCTCGGAAATCAACAATAAACCAACCAGTAGCGCGACCAGAATCAGGCCAAAAGGCAGATATCGGGTAAAATGCGAGCGCATTGACTCGGTATCGATATTAAGCATCATAACCACAAACAGGAACAGGGTCATAACGGCGCCGACATAAACCAGAACCAGGATTAAAGCCAGAAATTCAGCAGATAACATCAGCCATAATGCGGAGCTGGCAAAGAAAGTTACCACCAGAAACAAAACGCAACGCACCGGGTTATTTTGGGTTATTACCATTAATGCGGATGAAACTGCCAAAGCAGCAAACGCATAAAAAAGAACTTGTACTATTAAATCATGCATTTTTCACCCCGTTAGCGGCTATCTTTATCTGCTTCACGATCAGAAGCCAGTTTCTCTTCCATCAGATCCCCAATAGCCAGCAGTTTTTCTTTAGTCATAATATTCTGGCCGCGCTCACTGATGTGATAATGATGGATCGGCGTTACAACAATGGAATCAACCGGACAAGATTCTTCGCACAATCCACAATTAATGCACTTGAACATATCGATGTCATAGCGCGTTGTACGGCGTGAACCATCTTCCCGCGGTTCGGATTCAATCGTAATCGCCAGTGCCGGGCAAACCGCTTCACATAACTTACAGGCAATACAACGCTCTTCACCGTTAGGATAACGGCGCAGCGCAAGCAAACCTCTGAAACGCGGAGATAGCGGTGTTTTTTCTTCCGGAAACTGAACAGTAAACTTCTTTTTGAAAAAGTATTTACCGGTAACTTTCAGCCCCGCCAGCAGCTCCAGCAAGAGGTAGCTGCGAATATAATGCTTTATGTATCTATATGCTTTTTTCATATTAAAACCATGGTTTCAAGTGGGCAACGACCATAAGGGCAGTAACTATAACCCATACAATGGTCACAGGTATCAATACTTTCCATCCAAGACGCATTAACTGATCATAACGGTAACGTGGGAATGTAGCACGCACCCATAAGTAAACAAACAGGAAGAATGAAATCTTCAGCAATAACCATACAAAACCTGGTACAATAAAAAAGATATCTTCAAGAACCGGAACGCCTTCAAAGGGAGAAAGCCAGCCCCCCATGAACAACAGCGAAATTATGGTTGAAATCAGAATCATACTGGCATATTCCGACAGGAAAAACAGAGCAAATCCAATACCAGAATATTCAACATGGAAACCGGCTACAATTTCTGACTCACCTTCCGCCAGGTCAAATGGAGCCCGGTTAGTTTCTGCCAGTGCCGCAATCCAGAATACGATAAATAACGGCAATAAAGGCAAGAACCACCAATGCCAGATACCGCCATGTTGCGACAGAACGATATCAGTCACATTCATACTGCCAGCAGCGAGCAAAACACCAACAAAAGCAAAACCCATGGCAATTTCATAAGAGACGGTCTGAGCCGCGCTCCGCAGTGAACCGAACATGGCATATTTTGAGTTAGACGCCCAACCAGCGATTAAAACTCCGTATACACCCAAAGAACTGATGGTAAACAAATACAGAACGCCGGCATTAAGATTTGCCAATACAACGCCCTGTGAAAAAGGAATTGCCGCCCATCCGGCCAGTGCCGGCACCAGCGCAAACAAAGGAGCAATCACAAACAAATATTTGTTTGATTGCGTTGGTACAATAATTTCCTTGGTAATCAGTTTGATGAGGTCCGCAAACGGTTGCAGCAACCCCTTCAACCCTACCCGGTTTGGTCCTATCCGAACTTGTATATAACCGATTACTTTACGCTCGGCAAAAGTAAGATAGGCCACTCCAATTAACAGAGGAACGACAATGACCAGAATTTTGATAACGATCCACAGCAATATGCTAATATCTTGAAGCATGTTTATACCTGTTAGC
Source organism: Legionella dresdenensis (assembly GCF_042649825.1). Classification (NCBI taxonomy): domain Bacteria; kingdom Pseudomonadati; phylum Pseudomonadota; class Gammaproteobacteria; order Legionellales; family Legionellaceae; genus Legionella; species Legionella dresdenensis. The sequence goes on from NZ_JBHSAB010000014.1 coordinate 148,534, forward strand.
GCTTAATTGTTATTGCGGCAAATGAGTGCCCTAAATCAACTGTCTCAGGCATTGCATTAGCTACCCATACCACATCAGGTGCCATTCGCTCGTCGCGTTTAAGGGGCAATGTTATCTCAATATTTCCTTGAGATACAGTAGCAACCTCATCTAATTTCAAGCGATTTGCAGTCTCGGGGTGTATTTTAATACAAACCTGATCTGCAGCAGCACAATTTTGCAGTGCCCCTGCATTTCTGACAATTGCATCGCCGCGATACAGCGGCCATTCACCTACTCGAACCAGTTGCTGGTTATTAAGCGGCAATGATTCAGGGTAGTAGGGGCGATATTTGATATCGCTCATAATTGCTGCCATTGCTTTAATTTCATCTAATACTTCTTCAGAAGAAACATACTCAAAACCTGGGCACTGTAACAAGTTTGCGATAACCCGCAGCACTTTCCAGGCAGGCCGTGCTTCACCATGCGGTTTACAGGCGCCAGCGACTGATTGCCAGACATTATCGACATTAATATAAGTACCTGATGTCTCAGCATAGGGTGCAACCGGCAAAATCACATCAGCATAATCTTTCATGGAATCATTCTGGAACGCTGTGAGCAGGACAACAAATTCTGCTGCAAGCGTTGACTGATGCGCCCCGTGCGGATTGGCAAAATCATAGCCGGGCTCAACACCCATCAGGAAGTAGCCTTTTAATTTATTATTAAGCGCAGTCTGAGCATCAAGACCTGTCGATTCAATGTGCTTACCCGCAGCACCGCGATGCGGTACCATACCGGCTAATTGTGCGCCAGCGGCATTGGCTCCCGATGTAAAGCGGATAGCTTTAGCACCGGTAATATTTTCCAATGTGTGAACCAGGGTACGAATGAGGGCGGCGTCAGGATGATTCTCACTGATCGCACCAAGAATAATAGCCGAGTTTTGCTCTTTCAGGCCAGCCACGATCGTTTCAGCAGCAGGCTCTTTGTTCAAGCCAATCAGCAGGCGCTGTAACTCTTCCGGCAACGTTGCAGCATCTACGCCTGAGGCGACAATCAGTTTAGCCAGCTGCATCGGGATTTCTACTGGAGAAACGATGCATTTTTCGGTGACATCAAAATGATAATCGTAATCAACGGGGTTGATAGCATAGATCTTCGCCCCATTCCTGAATGCTTTTCTTACCCGTACACCTGCCAATGGCAATTCACGCTCAATATTGCAGCCAACCAACAGAATTCGTTCTTGTTGTTCCAGTTCGGCATAACGGAGACTATTTGACATGACAACTGGTAAATGAGCCTGATCGCTGAAATCAGTCTGGCGAATACGGTAATCCAGGTTGTTAACCCCTAGTTCGCGCATCAGTTTTTGCAGAAGGTAAAACTCTTCCAGAGTAGATGAGGATGACGCAAACGCAGCAAACTGCTCTGCACCGTGCTGCTTGATTACCTTGCTGATACCGTCAGCAGTAAATTTTAACGCTGTTGGCCAATCCACTGCCTGCCACTGGCCATTGGTCTTAATCATAGGCTGACTGGCGCGTGCCTTGCTATTCAAACCGAGATAACTGAAACGATCCCGATCAGACAGCCAGGTTTCATTAATTGTTTCATTTTCGCGTGGTACAACGCGCATCAGACGATCACGGCGAACATGAATATGTACGTTAGAGCCGAGGCAATCATGAGGCGCTACGCTGTCATATTGGTTCAATTCCCAGGGACGGGCGGTAAAACGATAGGGTCTGGAAGTCAAGGCTCCAACCGGGCACAAATCTATAATATTGCCTGATACTTCCGATGTCATACTATGCTGAACATAGGTACCAATTTGTACTTTTTCGCCACGGCCAGTAGAACCCAATTCACGGACGCCGGCAACCTCGTCGCCAAAGCGAACACAACGCGTGCAATGTATACAGCGTGTCATTTCAGTTGCAATCAATGGCCCAAGATTATCATCATCTACAGCGCGCTTTTCCTCGTTGTATTCTGATTCATCAGCGCCAAAACCCATTGAAATATCCTGCAGTTCGCATTCACCGCCCTGATCGCAAATAGGGCAATCTAATGGATGGTTAATCAGCAGAAACTCCATAACTGCTTTTTGAGAGCGGACTGCTTCTTCTGATTTGGTAAAAACCTTCATCCCGTTAGTAATTGGCGTAGCGCAGGCAGGAACCGGTTTTCGGCCATTTTCCACCTCAACCAGACACATGCGACAGTTCGCAGCGACTGAGAGCTTTTTGTGATAGCAAAAACGGGGAATATAAATACCGGCATCATCGGCAACTTCGATAATCATTTTGCCGTTGTCTGCTTCTAATGTTTTTCCGTCGATTTCAATGGTAGCCATTGTTTAAACCTTCTTTAATTATGCTGCAACGAGAGAACGTTTGTGCTTAATAAAATAATCAAACTCATGGTAAAAATGTTTCACGAAACTTTGCACTGGCCAGGCAGCAGCCTCTCCAAGCGCACAAATCGTACGGCCTTCAATTTTATCAGCCACATTAACCAGCTTTTCAATATCACCGGGCTCGCCATGACCATGTCGAATGCGGTGAATTAATCTTACCATCCAGCCTGTACCTTCACGACAAGGCGTACACTGTCCGCATGATTCGTCCATATAAAACTCGGAAATGCGATATAACGCATCAACCATACAAGTTGTTTCATCCATGACAATCACGGCGCCTGAACCCAAACCTGAGCCAGCTTTCTGAATACTGTCATAATCCATATCAAGCTGCATCATTACATCGCCAGGCAATACTCGCATGGAGGTACCGCCAGGAATAACCGCTTTGATGCGGTTACCGTTTCTGACGCCGCCCGCTAACTCAAGCAGATCTTTAAACGGTGTACCCAGTGGAATTTCAAAATTGCCGGGTTTATTAACATGACCGCTTACGCTGAAGCACTTGGGGCCGCCATTGTTTGGTTTACCAAGCTTTAAAAACCATTCGCCGCCTTTTTCCAGAATAACGGGTACAGAAGCAAAGGTTTCAGTATTATTGATTGTTGTCGGTTTACCGTACAATCCAAAGTTAGCCGGGAAAGGGGGTTTAAAGCGCGGCATTCCCTTTTTGCCTTCCAGAGAATTTAGCAGCGCTGTTTCCTCGCCGCAAATATAAGCGCCAGCTCCCAGGTGATTATATAAATCAAAATCAACGCCGCTGTCCAGGATATTTTTACCCAGCAAACCGGCTTCATAGGCTTCGCGTAAAGCGCTTTCAGTACGCTCAAACGGCAACCAGAACTCGCCGCGAATATAGTTATAGCCAACGGTTGCATTCATCACATAACCGGCAATAGCCATACCTTCGATTAACTGATGCGGATTCAGGCTTAAAATTTCACGATCTTTACAAGTACCAGGCTCGCCTTCGTCTGAGTTACAGACTACATATTTCTGACCGGGAGCCTTGCTGTTCATAAAGCTCCACTTCAAGCCGGTTGGGAAACCAGCACCGCCACGTCCACGTAAAGCCGACGTTTTCAGTTCTTCAATAATTTGTTGAGGCGGTGTCTTTTCGGCAAGAATACGGCGCCATGCGCTATAGCCACCAACGCTTTCATACGCTTTCAGAGTCCATGACTCTGGCAGATGGAAAGTCCGGTAACAAACTTGATTCAGTTCAACCATGGCAAACTACCTCTATTGTTCATTGGCATTGTTCCAAAACTTGATCAATTTTTTCTCTGGTCAAATTCTCGTGGTAATCTTTGTTAACTTGCATCATGGGGGCATTGACGCATGCGCCCAGGCATTCTACAAAGCGCAGGGTAAACCGGCCGTCAGGCGTGGTTTCGCCCAATTTGACGCCCAGCTTTTGTTGTAAATAATCAACTATTTCTGACGATCCACGTAATTTGCATGAAATGTTCGTACATACATTAATCAAATTACGCCCAATTGGTTTGTGTTCATACATTGTATAAAAAGTAGCGACTTCATAAACAGCAATTGCAGGCATTTCCAGGTATTCAGCTATGGCATCCATTAACTCGGCAGTCAGAAAGCCGTACTGCTCCTGAACGATGCGAAGCGCGCTCATTACTGCTGATTGCTTTTGATCTGCGGGATATTTCGCTATCCAGTGATCGATATCTTTAATTCGTTCTGCTGAAACGAACTGACAAAGCAATTTATCTGAATTCTCAGCCATACTTTAATTACCTTTAAAAACGTTTATTCTCTGGCAATAACCGCTCTAGCGATCAATTTCACCAAACACTATATCCTGACTGGCAAGAATAGCTACACCGTCTGCCAGCATGTGTCCTCTGACCATTTCATCATAACTGGCCAGATGCGCAAAACCAGGTGCGCGTATTTTAAGCCGATAAGGCTTGTTTGCACCATCTGATACCAGATAGATGCCGAACTCGCCTTTAGGGGCTTCTACCGCGGTATACACTTCACCCCGCGGCAGGCAGAACCCTTCCGTAAATAATTTGAAATGATGGATCAACGCTTCCATATCGTGTTTCATCACCGCACGTTTGGGCGGTGTTACTTTATAATCATCCAGACGAACCGGCCCAGGATTTTTACGCAGCCACTCAATGCATTGTCTTATAATTTTGTTCGATTGACGCAATTCTTCAACCCTGACCAGATATCTGTCATAGCAGTCACCGGTTTTTCCCACAGGAATGTCAAACTCAACTTTATCATAAGCGGCATAAGGTTGTTTTTTACGTAAATCCCAAGCGACTCCGGAACCACGCAGCATAGGACCAGTAAAACCCCATTGCAAAGCTTGCTCAGGGGAAACAATTCCGATATCAACTGTACGCTGTTTCCAAATTCGATTATCCGTCAACAAGGTTTCATATTCGTCAACACATTTTGGGAAACGCTCGGTAAATGCCCAAAGGAAATCCAGCAGACTGCCCTGACGATGTTCATTCAGCCTGTCTGTTTCCTGTTCGTTATGCCAGCGGGATGGCTGGTATTGGGGCATGGAATCCGGCAGATCCCTGGCTACGCCGCCTGGACGGTAATACGTAGCATGCATACGAGCGCCTGAAACTGCTTCATAGCAATCAAATAAATCTTCACGTTCACGAAAACAATACAGAAATACCGTCATCGCCCCAATATCGAGCGCGATAGCTCCCAACCAGAGCAAATGGTTAAGAACACGGGTTATTTCGTCAAACATGGTTCGAATGTACTGGGCTCGAATCGGCGCTTCTATTCCCAGTAATTTCTCAAGCGCCAGCACATAACCATGCTCATTACACATCATGGAGACATAATCAAGGCGATCCATGTAGCCAATGCTCTGGAGATAAGGTTTTGTTTCAGCCAGTTTCTCGGTAGCACGGTGCAAAAGACCAATGTGCGGATCGGCGCGAACAATTGTTTCGCCTTCAAGCTCAAGAACCAATCGTAAAACACCATGGGCAGCTGGATGTTGAGGCCCAAAATTCAAGGTGTAATTTTTAAGTTCGATCATTGTTCAGACCTTTTATTATCAAGATAACGATTATCATTGCGTATCACTTTGGGCACAAGTACTCTTGGCTCCAAGTCAATCGGCTCATATATCACTTTTTTCAAATGGGCGTCATAGCGCATCTCAATATGGCCGCTAACCGGGAAATCCTTACGGAAAGGATGACCGATAAAACCGTAATCCGTGAGGATTCTTCTTAAGTCAGGGTGGTTTTCAAATAAAATGCCATATAAATCATATGCTTCGCGCTCAAACCAGTTTGCTGATTTCCAGATATCATGAGCAGAGGGAATAATCAGGTGTTGTTCCTCGAGGAATACTTTAACCCGGATACGGTGGTTTAACCGGGACGACAACAGGTGATATACAACCGCAAAACGCGGCTTGGTCATCGCATAGGCCCGAGCTTCCTGCCGTTCTACTCCACGGGAAAACCCGCTTTCAGTCGCTTCTTCGGTTTCCCAGTCATAAACACCATAGTTAAGATAATCAACTGCGCATACATCAATAAGTTGATCAAACAAAAAGCCATCATTATTTTTTAATTGCAGCAATATTGCTCTGATATGTACAGCGTCGCATTCAATAGTAAGCTCATCAAACGAGGATTCTGCTGTGCTGATTATGCCAGTTAATTCTTTTTCAACCTGTTCAGCCAACTTGGTTAATTTTGTCATTTAGTTCACCTGTGCTGTTCATTACGCTTCTATGATCGGCTTGCGTCTAATCTTGTTTTGAAGCTGAATAATTCCATAGAGAAGAGCTTCTGCAGTCGGCGGACAACCAGGGACATAAACATCAACCGGAACTATCCGATCGCAACCGCGCACTACTGAGTAAGAATAATGGTAGTATCCGCCGCCATTAGCACAGGAACCCATAGAGATTACCCATCGTGGATCCGGCATCTGATCATAGACTTTGCGCAGGGCAGGAGCCATCTTGTTGCATAAAGTACCGGCAACGATCATAACGTCAGACTGACGTGGACTTGGTCGAAAAATAATTCCGAATCGGTCGAGGTCGTAGCGCGCAGCGCCTACGTGCATCATTTCTACCGCACAACACGCCAGCCCGAAAGTCATAGGCCACATTGAACCGCTACGAGCCCAGCCTAGCAGTTTATCGACGGAGGTTGTAACAAAGCCACTTTTTTGCAATTCTGCAACAGCCATAGCAAGAGCCTCTAATTAATTATTGGATTACGATAAATTACAGCACGAACAGGATATCACTCCCACTCAAGCGCGCCCCGTTTCCATTCGTATATGAAACCGACTACAAGCAGTCCAAGGAATAGCATCATTGCTGAAAAGCCAAACCAGCCTAATTTGCGAAGCACTAATGCCCAGGGAAAGAAAAATGCCGTTTCGAGATCAAAAATTATAAACAGGATAGCAACGAGGTAGAAACGCACATCAAAAGGAATATGGGAACTCTCAAAAGCACTGAATCCACACTCATAAGGCGAATTTTTTTCAGAATCAGGATTATGTTTGGATAGCAGCGCACCGCCGGAGAGCATAGCAATTCCGAGCGCCAATCCAATAACAATAAAAACAAGTACTGGTAAATAATTTGATAGCATAATTCGCATCACTTGGATAAATGGTACCGAAGGCCGGACTCGAACCGGCACGGCTTACGCCACCGCCCCCTCAAGACGGCGTGTCTACCAATTCCACCACTTCGGCACGCGTTAATTATTGTTTTTCACTTTTACTGCTATCAACCGGCACTGGAACTTTAGGTTCCTGTACACTGGTTTGTTGAGGTATCGCTCCCTGTGCTGCCTTTTGATACTGGCTTGACACAAGGAAGGAAAGAGTCAGGCTGGTAACAAAAAATGCCAACGCCAAACCACCAGTTAACTTAAACAGAAAACCACCGGTACCCTGACTGCCAAACACTGTATTTGATGCGCCTGAACCAAAAGCTGCACCAATATCAGCGCCTTTACCATGCTGCATTAATACCAGACCAATCAAAGTCATGGCAATTAATACATGAATCACTAAAATTAGTTGATACATTTAACAATTTCCACAAATTGTCGTGCATTAAGTGATGCACCACCAATCAAACCACCATCAACATCCGGCATTGCAAACAACGATTGCGCATTTTTCTCATTAACACTACCCCCGTACAGGAGAGTCAGGTTTTGCGCATGTTCAGCGTTGTAACCAGCAACTACCGACCGGATAAATTCATGCATTTCCTGAGCTTGCTCAGGGGATGCTGTTTTTCCCGTCCCAATTGCCCATACAGGCTCATAAGCTACTATACAACCGCTGAAGGCGTTACCGCTTTCTTTTGCGACACTGCCTAATTGAGCAGCCAGAACATCTTTTGCTCTGCCTTGCTCTCGTTCCTGCAAAGTCTCACCAATACATAGAACCGGTATCATACCATGTTCTTTTGCATGGTGGAATTTTTCTGCAACATTTTTTTCATTTTCTCCAAACAGATTTCGCCGTTCGGAATGACCCGCCAATACATAGCGGCAGCCATAATCTTTCAGCATGGGAGACGATATCTCGCCAGTATATGCACCGCTATCTTGCGAATAAACATTCTGGGCGCCCCAAGCGATTGCCGTGCCGTTTAAAAGCTCGCTTACCAACGGTAAATAAATTGCAGGCGGAAACACTGCTACGCCACAATTGTTGCTTTGTTCAGTCAAAAGCTCTTTTAGCTCGACCAGCAATGGGCGAATCGACTCAATCCGGCCATTCATCTTCCAATTACCGGCAACAATTTTTTTTCGCATTTGTTCCCCAAATCATATCGAGGCGGAATATATCGTATCGGTACACTGCCGTCAATTTTTTTATGAATGTGATATAGAAATCTTCTTGTTAAAATCGGTATGATCATACTTAGGGATATAAATAATAAGGAATAACCTGATGAAAAATGCTTCTGCCCTATTAAGCCGGCTGATTGATATACAACCGCCATTCAGACTGGAAACGCTGACACAGCTATTTGAATCTAACAACACGGAGCAGCCAATTTTTGAAGATAATACGCTCGCCAGTCAGTATGGCTCGCTATCAGCAAAAATTGAACAATGGCAGAAACTAGCCCGGCAATTGCAGGAGTATGACGCGCTGAGTAATACAATTGCAGATTTAACAGCAAACCGAAAGACACTAATCAGGGCGATTAAGACGGCAAAGAATAGCAACGCTAATGAGACAGAGGATTTTAAAAAGGCCTATCAAAAAACTTATGCGGCTTACGAAACCCGCCAACTTTCCCAGACAGCGGCTGTAACCAGTGCAAGTTCGCTTCTTGCCCAGATTGGTCTGCTGCAGCAGTTTACTAATGATTTAAAAAAAGAGCGTGCCGAGCTCCAGAATTTTACTGACAGACAGGAACTGAATATACTCAATAACGAACGTAGAGAAATTATCGAACAGATTGCCGAATATGAAAAGATAAGTTCAATTGAAGATAACGAAGCAATTCCGGATTTAATCGAACAAAAGCAGCACTTGATTACAAAAAATCAATTATTAATCGAAGAGTTAAATGATTTACTGCTTCAACTTGAGCCCTGCCTGTATACTAAAAAAATAAAAGAACTGCGTCAGAAAATTGATGCCATTCAATTACCCAATAAAACAGCTCTGGAAACGCAATATCAAGCGTGCGGTGATGAAGAAAAAAATTCTCTGCTACGTGAATATGAACTAAAAGCCAACCAGGGGACTGGTTGGTACTCCAAGTGGCTAAGCCGTAATAAGCCAGCTTCAAATCTGTCAGATGAGTTCCTGTTCCTCACTTTAGTTAATGAGCACTTTATTGAAACGCAATCGTTCAGAAATCGATTTGGCGATCAACTACCCGATGAAGAAAACATTAAAGCAACTGTAATAAATTTTTTAAGGCCGCACATTCCAGACGTTGCTGATCCAACTGAGTGGGTTGAATTAAAGAATCTCCTGCTAACTGTTTATGAAGCCCTGACTAATAGCAACAATAACAATACTGCACTCCTGGAACTTCTTAAAAATCTGGACCAGATCAACCGCGATATAACCCCATTTGCTGCGAGCTATCTTCTGGCTTCTGATACCAACTCATTACCGCCTGATGATAATGAAATTAATACCCGCATAAATAAATTAAACGAACAAATAAGCGACATCGATAAATGCATACTATTGGCCAAACAAGTACAAAATGGCGCATTAGAACTGGCTCGTTTACAGACTGACAGGAAAGCAATTAATGTGAAGCTGAAACAAGCCCAAAAAGAACTTGCCGGCCTGGGTGACAGAAAACAAATTCTCGAGACTCTGACATCACTTCAGCAGGAGACAAGCGAATTGTTGATTGCTTTGCAAACCCGGCTAAAAACCAGCCTGCCAGTTGCTGCCCCAGCTGAAAAACCGGCCAGGGATCTTCAGGACAATAATTTTCACGACAAAAGACTGGCTTATCTGGAGACTATGCATAAAAAAACCGTCGCCAGAATTGTTGCTCAATTTCCTGGATATAAAAATTGGTATGAGCAACTGCATACAGTTCTTAAACAGCAAATTGCCGATACAGGACTTTACTATCAGACTTGCCAGTTACTCAATGATATTTTTTTCGAATTACAATACCCGGCAGACAAACATTATTCGGTTTTAAAAAAATACCGGAAACTGTGCCCCCTGCCTGCACAAAACTGGCATGTACTTATTGCGCTTAAGCCGGTATTGCCTGTTACGGATATGGAAATGATTGAAACGACTCCTGGCCGGCAGTTAACAAGAAAATTTGCCCGTTTATATGAGCACCATGAAAATTTGCTTAAAAAGCATCCGCGTGAAGCAAAATTGCTGGAAGAACTGATCATACGGCTGAAGGGATTGACGCTTGGCCGGGCAGGGAACGAGCCTTTACCTGATTTGCTGGCAGATCCGCGTTATGAGTGCTTGCTGCGGCACAGAGGATTTGGCCGTCTTTCGCAATGGCTCGCCGAGATTTTTACGGATATTAAAGGACTATTTTTTAAACAACCGGAGAATGGTTATCGTAAACACTTTTTTTTCAGTCCGACTCGAACGGAGATTTTACTTGCTGAGGCAGGATGTCGTCCTCAAATGTAGATTGGGGCATTAATGATTGCAAATAGATCATAATGATATTAACTTACATAAAATGTTATGATAAAATGCATTTTCCTTATTTTTGGAAGAGTAATAATGGCAAAACATAATCAGAATAAACCAGGTAATAATCAAAATCAGTATGCTGAACCTCGTCCACAACGACTTGCAAGGCAGTTGGCTGCTCTGCGAATAAACGGGATACGAGCAGATGAGATAAGAAGTAATAATCAACAGCAAAGGGAGTTAAGAGTAGCAGCCCGAAGACATATTGGGCAACTAATAGTGGAGTTACCAGCAAATGACCCGCGAAGAGCTGAGTTACGAGATATTCTGCGAAGACTTAGTCCCCCACAACCTGAAAATGTTCATCGGTTTTTTAATAATCTGCATGCAAGGGCAATCGCTTCGGAGCGGCCTGATCACATGCAATTTGCGGCAGAATTGAATGCTGAGCATATCACTCCTGAGCATATTCAGGCTTTGATGGGTGGTGCACCACCTCGCAGCGAGCTTGAGCAAGTTCTCCAGTTTGAAATAGCTCAGATTCACCAACCAATTGTAGAACAACCGCCTCATCCTGCGTACGAAAACTCTTCTAGCAGTAGCAGCTGTTCTAGCTAAAAGCGCGTTAATGTATTGAATAATAGGGTGAATCAGTGCGGTTAAACACTCTACTAAAAGTATTAGATGTCTGTTGACAATTCCTCTAAAGTTCCACGTACCGCGGCTTGTCCGCGGTACGTGGAACTTGTAGAGCAAATAGACACACCTACAGCTGTTGTTCCAGTGCTTTAAGTTCATTACACAAATGCTCGGCATAGCGGGTAATCTGCTCTTTATCGCTACCTTCAACCATAACCCTTAACACGGGCTCTGTTCCTGAAGGACGCAGTAATACACGACCATTTTGGTTTAACCCGACCGTAATGTCTTCAACCATTGACTTTATTTTCGCACTCTCCAGCAACCTGTTTGCATTTTCTGTTTTCAGATTGAGTAAAACCTGCGGCATGAGCGTAATGCCTTCTGTCAATTGTTGCAGGGTTTTATTCTGCTTGACCATGCAGGCCAGAACCTGCAGCGCTGCGACAATACCGTCACCGGTTGAAGTCTTATCAAGACACACAATATGGCCGGAATTTTCACCGCCAATTTTCCAGTTGTGTTCTTTTAAGGCTTCCAGAACATAACGATCACCCACTTTCGTACGCATAAAAGGTGCGCCCAGGGCAGTGATGGCTTTTTCAAGACCATAATTGCTCATCTGAGTACCTACCACTCCCCCATGCAAGATACCGCGTTGATGACGGTCATTAGCAATGATATACAGGATTTGATCGCCATCCACAATATGACCGGCAGCGTCAACCAGAATTACCCGATCACCATCGCCATCAAGTGCAATTCCAATATCAGCGCCCGATTCCAGCACTTTATTACGGAGCGCGTCAGGTTCGGTAGAACCGCATTTGCGATTAATATTAAAACCGTCTGGCTTATCGCCAATTGTCATTACCTCTGCACCCAGTTCGTTGAAAACATTGGGGGCAATGTGATACGTCGCGCCATTGGCACAATCAACTACGATTTTTAAGCCTGTGAGCCGGGTCAGCGATGGAATAGTTGATTTGCAGAACTCAATATATCGGCCTGCAGCGTCATTAATTCGCCGCGCCTTGCCAAGTTGCGATGAATCAACCATCTGCATTGGCTTTTCAAGTTCGTCCTCAATTGCCTGTTCGAGCTCATCATCGAGTTTAGTGCCATCGGCAGAAAAAAATTTAATCCCGTTATCCTCAAACAAGTTATGCGATGCACTAATAACAATTCCGGCATTAGCCCGTAATGTCTGGGTTAAATAAGCAATACCAGGTGTAGGCATTGGACCCAGCAAGCTAACATCCACGCCTGCTGCGGCAAGGCCGGACTCAAGGGCAGACTCAAGCATATAGCCTGATACCCGAGTGTCTTTACCGATAACCACCTTTTTACGCGGGCCATCTGCCAGAACGCGTCCAACAGCCCAGCCCAATTTTAAAATAAACTCCGGATTAACGTTTGATGCTCCAACCCGACCGCGGATGCCATCCGTTCCAAAATATTTACGCTGAGCCATTACAGTTTTCCTTATTTAGCATTGTTTCACTTGCCTGCATTATCGCGCGCGTCATTATGATTGTTTGCCGTGTTTCGGCAATATCATGCGCCCTTATTAAATCAGCACCATTCATCAGAGCAATTGCATGAGTAACCAGACTGCCTGTTAAACGCTCTTGCGGCGGTTTCCCGAGCACCACGCCAATGGTATGTTTACGGGATGCACCCATCATTATCGGCAGATTATGATATTTAAATGACTGCAATAATTGCACTAACAATAAGTTATGATTAACCAATTTCCCAAACCCAAACCCTGGATCGAGAATAATATTTTCAGCAGCGATACCCGCCTGCAAACAAGCGGCGATGCGCTGCTCAAAAAAAGCATTTACTTCATCAATGACGCTGCCCTGGTAAAACACGTTCTGCTGCATACTTTCCGGCTTGCCTTTCATATGCATGAGACAGACTGGTATCTGATATTTCGCAACTGTTTCCAAAGCGCCATCAGCCTGCAAGGCGTTAGTATCGTTCACAATGGTTACTCCTGCGTCTACTGCCGCAGCCATAACCTCGGGCTTGGTTGTATCAACAGACAAGCAGATATCGCTCATCTCACGTATTGCTTCAATAACCGGCATTAACCGATCCAGCTCTTCCTGCACACTGACAGCACCAGCACCGGGTCGAGTTGATTCGCCGCCGATATCGATAATATCGGCGCCATCGAGGATCATGTTTTCGGCACGAGCAATAGCAGCATCAAGGGTAAGAAATGAGCCGCCGTCAGAAAATGAATCAGGGGTGATATTCAGAATCCCCATCAACAAGGGAGATTTATATTCTGATAAAAGCCATTCTTTAAATTTAAAACTATCCATTGGTATATTGCATGTATTTTGGTCGAATAATTTTTGCCCTCCCTCTACAGGGGAGGGCATCTATTAAATCATTCAACGTTTGATTTGCCCGGATTAATGCTCTTCGGCTGGGTGATCGACAGGACTGCCGTTCACTACTCTCGCTGTTTTACCGCTATCAGAGTGTTGATCTTTATCAAGCGACTGCATAGAGTCCCAATCTTCCGGCGGTGAAGGTGTTTTACCTGCCATGATTTCCTGAATCTGCTGGCTATCAATGGTTTCGTATTTAATCAGCGCCTCAGCCATCAAATGCAATATATCCATTTTAGCGACCAGAATTTCTTTGGCACGCTGATAATTGCGATCAATGATTGCTCTCACTTCTTCATCAATCAGTTGGGCAGTCTTATCAGAAACTTCTTTGTTCTGGCTTACGCTGCGCCCCAGAAACACTTCATTTTCTTCCTGACCAAAGGTTAATGGCCCCAGATCCGATAACCCCCAGCTGGTAACCATTTTGCGGGAAATTTCCGTTGCACGCATAATATCGTTTGATGCACCCGTCGTGACGCTTTCCACACCGAAAATCAGTTCTTCCGCCAAACGGCCGCCAAACAGACTGCACAACTGGCTTTCCAGACGGCGTTTGCTATGACTGTAGCGGTCTTGCTCCGGCAGGAACATGGTAACCCCCAAAGCGCGTCCACGCGGAATAATTGTCACTTTGTAAACCGGATCATGCTCAGGAACCGACAGCCCAACTATGGCATGCCCTGCTTCATGATATGCCGTGAGTTTTTTCTCATTCTCATCCATAACCATTGAACGGCGTTCAGCGCCCATCATGATTTTGTCTTTTGCTTTATCAAGCTCAATCATGCCGACTTTACGCTTGTTGGCACGGGCGGCAAATAACGCAGCTTCGTTCACCAGATTTGCAAGATCTGCGCCTGAAAAACCGGGTGTACCACGCGCGATGGGCAGAATTTCAACATTTTTGTCAATCGGCACTTTGCTTAAATGAACTTTCAGGATTTGCTCGCGACCGCGAATATCAGGTAATGGAACAACAACCTGACGATCAAAACGGCCAGGGCGCAGCAAGGCCGGATCAAGCACATCAGGACGGTTAGTCGCTGAGACGACAATCACGCCATCATTATTTTCGAAACCATCCATTTCAACCAGTAACTGGTTTAATGTCTGCTCACGTTCATCGTGCCCGCCGCCAAGACCGGCGCCACGATGACGGCCGACCGCGTCAATCTCATCGATAAAGATAATGCAAGGCGCATGTTTTTTGGCCTGCTCAAACATATCGCGAACGCGGGATGCGCCAACCCCTACGAACATTTCAACAAAATCAGAACCGGAAATAGTAAAGAAAGGAACTTTGGCTTCACCGGCAACGGCCTTGGCCAGCAACGTTTTTCCTGTACCCGGAGAGCCTACCAATAATACACCGCGCGGGATACGGCCGCCCAGGCTCTGGAATTTGCTTGGATCGCGCAGAAAATCAACCAGCTCTTTGACTTCTTCTTTCGCCTCATCGACGCCGGCTACATCAGCAAAGGTCACCTTGACCTGATCCTCGCCTAGCAAACGTGCCCGTGAACGTCCAAACGACATCGCGCCCCGGCCGCCGCCGCCTTGCATCTGGCGCATGAAGAAAACCCAGACGCCGATTAGAAGCAACATCGGGAACCAGTTAACAAACAAGTGCAGCAGGAAGCTTTCCTGTTGTTTTTCCTGACCGCTGACATCAACTTTGCTTTTAAGCAGTTGCCCTAATAAAGCATCGTCTTGTAACGGCATATAGGTAATAAAGCGTTGGTTATTTTTTGTTGTTCCTTTAATAACCTTGCTATCTTCGATAATTACCGAATTTACCAGTCCCTGATCAATTTCTTTCAGGAATTGGCTGTAAGAAATTTTTTCAGTCGATGTATGACGCGGACCGAAATTACTAAACACTGATACCAGCACAATGGCTATTATCAACCATAAAAATAAATTTTTTACCATGTCGTTCAAAGTATTAACCTCGATTAGGACGTATTCACGACGCCGGAATGATAAAGTTACTATAAATTATAGTTACACCGCAATTGAATATCTTATTTTTATAACATCCTGACAATTTTATTGGGTTACGTCTACCCCTTATACTGTTTTGCCATTAAATAGGTTTCCCTTGAACGAGCCCGTGATGCCGCGGGCTTACGGATTACGACCCGGCTAAATTTCTGCCTTGCCAGCTTAATCAATTCATCAAAGCCTGAACCATGAAAAATCTTCATTAACAAGGCGCCTCCTGGTTTCAGAGTCTTGTCCGCAAAATCAAAAGCCAGTTCAGCCAGATACATTGCCCGTGGAATATCAATCGCATCGGTGCCGCTCATATTTGGGGCCATATCTGACAAAAGCAAGTCTATTCCGTTTTCGGGAATAACATCCAGCAACGCCTGAAAAACGGTATCTTCTCTGAAATCGCCCTGGATAAACGTCACATCAGGCAAAGCATCCATAACCAGTATATCCAATGCAACAATCGTGCCCTGACCATTTAATTTCTGGCTGACATATTGTGTCCAGCCGCCAGGGGCCGCCCCAAGATCAACAATTGTCATCCCGGATTTTATTAATTGCTCTTTCTCATCGATTTCAATGAGTTTATAGACAGCCCTGCTGCGGTAGCCTTCAGCCTGAGCTTTCTTAACATACACATCATCAAAATGTTCCTGCAACCATCTTTTACTGCTTTTTGAACGCGCCATGCTGGTTAATCATTAAAAAAATAGAAATAGATTAAGGGATAATACTCAACTTCGCTACCTTTTCCCAGCAAAACGTGCAATAATTCACCATTTTTAATTAAGGATTTGTTGTGAAAAGTGAATTTAGAAAAGAATTGAAGGCTCGGGCCCATCATTTGAAGCCTGTTGTCCTGCTTGGCGCCAAGGGACTAACTCAGGCGGTTATTGAAGAAACCGATGTCGCGCTTAATGCGCATGAATTAATTAAAGTCAAAATTAATGGCGCGGAACGTGACGATCGCCGGCAGATGGCTATTGAGTTATGCGAACAATTGGCTGCTGAACTGGTACAGACCATTGGCAATACAATTGTTGTGTATCGTAAAAAACCTGAATAACTAAAGAATACTTCTATTGCAAATGATAATCATTATCATCTATAGTGAATAAAAACACTTTAGATGGAGCAATCGATGGCATTTGCATATTCCAATATTTCTGAACTGAATCATCAGATCCGTTTTTTGTTGTTTGAAATTGGCATTGCATTATCCCCTGCCGCGATTGAGTCCTTCATTCTTGCGGCCAGTGAATCGCATCTGCGGCAGCTTAAAGTGCAGGCCGCTAACGATGGTTTGCTAAACAGGCCAGTCTCGGCTTTTGATTCATCGGATTTTATCCGACAATTAAAACAGCAATGCAAAACAACAATCAGCGAAAGTATTTTCTATCGATGGCAGCAATTCCATTCCGAAGTTCAACACACGATTGCCAATCAGGCTTTAGCACGTGCCTATCGGCATCATTGGCAGAACACACTCTATAACCGCAGCAAACGGGCGGCATCCTTCTGGTCATGGCTCATCACGCATCATACCGCCGAGGAAATGCTATTGTTTTTAGAGCAATGGGGAAGTTATGCATACCAGCAACAACAATTAATTTTAGAACGAAAGCTATTCAGCTACCGTGAAAGCCTGCAATATTTTCCAGAATTCAATGCTCAGGTCAATTTGCACTGGTGCGCGTTACATCATAACCAGGCCGAAGCTACACCTGGCTATAAGGCAGAAATCAAACAGTATTTTCCCAAATTATGGCAAATCTGGCATGAGCATTTGCTGTTTAAACGGCTTAACCCCGACGATTATTACCCCATACCTGTCCATCCCTGGCAATGGAGGGCGCATAACCAGCAACAATTGGCTCAGCCAATCGACAATAAAGAATTGATTCTGGTTATGCCGCATTGCCAGCCAACACGGCCTCTGGCTACAGGCGATACCCTTATATCACCAGCTACATCAAACCGCTGCCTGCAAACAAACCTTACAAGTACCCGGCCTGAAGAAAATTGTGTGAATAATAAGATAATGCAGCAGATTACAACCATTCTGGAAGAAAATCATCATTATCAGCAATCGCTTTTTATCATGGCCCAAACAAGCCAGATTAACACGTTACATGGCACCTTGACCTTCTCATTATCTGAGCACCCGGTTCAGGTATTACAAAACAACCAGCAATTAATCCCGTTACCGGCAGTATTCGCTCATTCACCATTAAGCAGCAAACCGCTATTGCTGGATCTGATTACTGCCAGCCGTCTGTCGCCAGAAAATTATTTTATCAAATACTGTCAATGTATTCTGACAAGCCAGCTCCAGGCGTTGCTAATCGATAAACTGGCTTTTATGACTAAATCGCAAAATCAGTTATTGGTCATGGAAAATGCTCAACCGCGAGCGCTTGTTTTAAGAAATATTGAGTACAGTTTGACTGAACGGGATGATTTCAGCCCGGCAGGATATTTTCCATTATTCATTGAGAATACTATTCATAATAATATATCAATCCTGATTGATTGCCTGAGTCATTATTATCAATTGCCGGAACAGAGGCTATGGCAGCTGTTGGCCAACATGCTGGACAGCCTGATGTTACGCTTTAAATCCGTTGATACGGACAAGGCAATCCAAAGTCTGAAAAAAGCGCTATCTGCAAGTCACTGGTATAAAGGCAGTCCGCTGCTGACAGAGCTTACCGGCAAGAGAGGATGTTCCTATCTGGCACAATTGAATCCGATGCATGATGTTCTGGCTTTTGATGTTAATTAATCGCCTTTTGCGGGTATTGTAGCATTAGATTGCGCGTGACAGCTTCCTGAAGATTGTATAAACTTGCAGTATTGCGCAGAGTTGATTCAGATAATGCTAAAACATATACCAAATATTTTAACATTCTTTCGCCTGATATTGATCGCGCCTTTCCTGTTTTTTTTATGCCATCAGCAATACGATAAGGCGCTTTATGTGTTTTTTATCGCCGGCTTTACTGATGGGCTGGACGGCTGGCTTGCGCGTCATTTTCAGTGGCAAAGTGCGTTGGGCTCTTTTATTGACCCCCTGGCAGACAAACTGCTGGTGGCTACGAGCTTTATTTCGCTTGCTGTCATCGGCAGCCTGCCCTGGTGGTTAGTCATTCTGGTCTTTCTACGTGATTTGACTATTTCGCTCTCGGTCGTTTTCTGGTACTGGTTTGTGCAACGAAAGCTCGAATTTAAGCCAACCATGCTCAGCAAAATTAATACTACCCTGCAATTATTTCTGGTAACCCTTTGTCTCTTTGAACTTGCGTTTTTCAAACTGCCTTATTTAATCGCGATAGTGATGTGGTGTACAGCTGCAACCACTGCCGCCACCTATATTGACTATGGATTGACCTGGGGCAGGAAAGCCCGTTTAATGAAATCTGCACCTAAATGAATAGTTCTCAATTAGCGCTTGCCATTAAACTTGATGAACAGGCAACCCTGGATGACTATTGCTGGGGCAACAATACCATTCTGCAGCAACAGCTTGACCACACACTCTACCATAACGGGGAACGTTTGCTTTATTTATGGGGCGAAACCGGCTGTGGTAAATCCCATATTTTGCAGGCCTGCTGTCATGCGATCAATCGCCAGAGTACCGCGGCTTATCTGCCGCTCAATTTTCTCCGTGACTGGGATACTGAAAGTATCGAGGGAATGGATGAGCAGGATTTAATCGCCCTCGACGACATTGATGCCATTGCCGGCAATGCGGCATGGGAAGAAGCTATTTTCCATCTTTATAACCGAATACGCGATAATGGCCGAACTATTCTGTTAATCAGCGGCAAAACCCCTCCTGCGTCATCTCCGATTCAGCTCCCTGATTTACGCTCACGGCTAGCCTGGAGTTTGGTTATCCAGATTGAACCGCCTGATGATGCACTCAAGATCACCGCCTTACAGAAACAGGCACAAAAACGAGGTTTTGAACTACCAGACAGCGTCGCCCTGTTTATGATTAACCGCTGTGCCCGCAACATGCATGAGCTTTACCATATCCTGGATCGGCTTGATGAAGCCTCGTTGGCAGCACAGCGTAAAATTACCATTCCATTTGTTAAAATGGTTCTGGGTATTTAATTTTTTCTTAATATAGTCAATAATATTAATAACTTATTATTCCTAGGGAACGCCAATGAATGCGCCTACGATTTCAAGGACTGAGATCATCACGGCGAGATCAGATCTGCTCAATGACAGTTTGTTAAGCGGTCTGGAAAGGTTCGTACGCCAACATTATTTTATTCAGGATCAACAGGCATATCAGGAACAAATTCTTGGAATTGGGCAGGAAGGGGATTTGGCGCTCTATTATGATTGCCATGGGCAACTACTCGGTTTCACCCGCTTTAACCGCCAGCGCTTGTATGTTAATAACAGGTGGGCGACTATTTATACAGGCGGCACCTATCACGACAAGCACTGTAATCTCGGTAATGCCAATGCGAAATTTGGCCTGGCACACGCAGTCAAACAAAGACTGTCCAATCCATCAGAAGACATCTTTTATTTTGCTCATGCCTATAGTCCAGAACGTTATCAATTTTTATGCAGCTTAAGCGATACCGTATATCCTTACCCTGATGAAACCGTTCCTGAAACGGTATTAAACCTGGTAGAACAAGTAAAAACCGCAAACAATTGGCTCTCCAATCCCAATCATCCCATGGTGATTACCAGTCCCATGCCTCTTATACCACTCGATGATACAAAAGCTATGAGCAACAATACGTTAACTGATTATTATTACTCCGTTAATCCTGATTACCAGAATGGAGATTTGTTGCTGGTCTATCTGGAACTTGAATTATCAACCATAAGCGACAGCATCAAGCGCATGGTCTGCCAGCAGCCGACTCATAATCAGGACAGGCAATGAACTCCATTTCGGCATCACTATTGTCGTCCTGAGTTTTAAGTTTGAAAAAGCTGTTTGCCGATAATGATCGCTTTAATGTAACCGGTTTTGCGGTGAGAGCAATGCCTTGTTCCCGGATAACAGGCATCGGCTCAGGTTTCGCGTCATATTTTGCTATTTTCTGTTCAACATAATTCGATAACCCGATTAGTTTGTCTTTTTCCTTTTGGGCTATGCCTTCATCGCATATTTCTTCAATTTTTTCTTTTTCATACCCAATCCAGCGTCCAATGACGCCCTCAATGGCAGGGCGCTCCAGAAACCAGTACACAATAAAGCTGGCTAATCCGACCGTTGTGCAAGCCAGAATAATGGGCAGAAATGTCGGCGACACCGAAGCAGAACATAACGCCGCAATAGACATAGCAACCGCCTGGCCAGCAAAGAAACCGCCGCCAAAGCGAAAGAAAACGCCTATTGCCGCCGCGGTAATCATTTTAATGATATTCATGACATTATTGTTTAACGCTGCACGCAATTTGGCTCTGACCTCATCCAGCACCGTCTGACGATTTCGGAGCAAATCGAGCAGCGTTTTATCTGCACGCAATTTATCAATGTTTTCTTCATTATATAAACTATTACCAAGCTGCTTGCGCATTCCTTTAAGTAAAGCAGTTTGCTGTTGATATAATTCGAGCATATGCGGGGTATGTTTTATTCTAAAACCAAGGTTGCGGGAAAGCTCCAGAAAATCAAACGCAAAAAATACTGCAATCGACAGGATAGAAAACACGAGCCCCACCGAAAAAATCGCGCTGGCCGGCAGCATGAACAAGTTTAAAATAGAGGTAATTCCATCAAATCCTTCACAGCCCAAAACAATAATACCGGCAAAAGCCAACATAAGAAATTTCAGCCTGTCTCGCCAGGTTGAGGCAGTATGCCGGGCATAGTCAGCGTTGTTGCCTGCCAGGTCACGCAGCAAAGCCACCATCAGCCCTTCCCAGAGATAGCGTTCTGAATCCGCAATTGCATGTGCAGTGAGTAGCCATTGGCAAAGTTGCCTGCGCTCGACTGTTGCCTGCTCCTCCTGCCCGGAGAGCACAGTTAATGAACTGGTTATCCTTGTTAGTTGCTTTATCAGTGCAATGCTCTCTGAACTTAGCTGAATCTGGCTAATCATATTTACCTCAATAATTTCGCCTTCCAAAGACTTTGCAATCGTAACCCGAAGAATAAATTATACCCATGTTGCTTGAAAATGCGAGTTTTTGTAGCTGGCGTAAAATGGGAATCACTCTAACATAGCTGCTTTATTTGCAAGTAAACCAGGATATTCTGAGAAGCAATATGTGCGCCTATGCTTGCAAGATATGCTTAACCGAGAAGGATTACGTACCCTTTCATCCTGAGCTTAAAAGCTATTTTCATTGATAATGTGCGTCAATTGTACTAACATATAAATATTAGATATTATTTTGAGATATAACATGACTAATGCTAGAAAGGTGGATAATATAAAAACACCTACAGCTAAAGACCAAAGAAGGGGAAAAAGACCTCAGTCAAGAACTGTGCGTGCTAAAACTTCCCGATTGGGATTTCGTGCTTCTGAGTCTCAAGCTAAAATAATCCGAATGGCCTCTGATATAAGTCATAAGTCATTGACCGAATTTATAACGGAGAGTGCGTATCAAGCGGCTGAAAAAATTATTTTGGATCAGCGGCTTTTTATGGTTTCGGGTGATATTTTTAATCAATTTTCTGAAATTCTGGATCGCCCAGAGCAAAAGAATGAAGGGCTAAAGGATTTATTTTCTTCATCATCTCCATGGGATTTAAATGACGTTAAAAAAACCTGAACCTTTAAATAAAGATCATAATTTAGCTGATTTTAAATGTAATTATCCAGAATTAGATGAATGGCTAAAAAAATATGCTTTTCAAGCAAAAATGTCCGGTTCTGCCAATACTTTTATAGTTGCTGATAATGCTCTTGTGGTTGGCTTTTATAGCCTTACAGTAGGACAGGTTGATGTTGATGAGGCATCTGAACGGATAAAAAAGGGAATGGGTAAATACCCTATTCCTGTTGTCATATTAGCAAGATTAGCTGTTCTTAATACATATCAAGGAAAGGGTATTGGGAAAGCAATGCTTAAAGATGCAATATTAAAAACCTTACAAATTGCAGAACAGAGCGGGGTCAGAGCTTTATTAGTTCATGCTATTGATGAGAAAGCCGAGACCTTTTACAAACGATTTGGATTTGAACCTTCTCCAATAAGAGGGAATCAATTACTACTTCTTTTAAAAGATGCTAGAAAAGCGGTATCTGAACAACAGTCAACTAATGATAAACTAGAAAAATCTGATTAATATAATTATCAGACTTAAAATGGGGCATACAACCGGATAATTTAGTGCAATTTTTGCAAAAACGTATATTAATAAAAACTTAAGCTTAATTGGATTGCTATACCCATGTAAGATATAAGTATAAAAATTTTGTTTTAGAATATCCAGTTGATTTTAGGTGGTTCAGCTTTATAGAAAAACCGATTGACTAAATTTAGTTAATATTTTATTAATATTAATCTGCTATAATATTTTATGTCCAGATTCAAATAGAGATATATATGCCATCGATAGTTTTTAAATATATGCCTGCTGGTAAATATGATACTCACATATATAAGAAAGATCCTGTATTACCACGGCATCATCAGCAACCTATTGGAGTCAAAAAATCACATAGAAGTGCTGTAATTCGATTCGATAGCAGTAACAATACTTATAATAATCAATGCATTAGTGTAGAAATTGAAGTAGATGATGAAAATAAAAAAAGTTTTTATGAAAGCCTATTGCGGCACATATCATATTCAGAAGAATTTATAGATTC
Source organism: Legionella dresdenensis (assembly GCF_042649825.1). Lineage (NCBI taxonomy): Bacteria > Pseudomonadati > Pseudomonadota > Gammaproteobacteria > Legionellales > Legionellaceae > Legionella > Legionella dresdenensis. The sequence continues at coordinate 171,975 of NZ_JBHSAB010000014.1, forward strand.
AAATTACTTTACAGAAATAGATGATGATAATTTTAAAGAATTTATTGTTAATTTAATAAGTTCTTCGATTGCATATCCTAAGTCAGCCTTTAATCTTGATGAAATCAGGCAATTATTAGATGTATTAAAAACAGATGGGCATATCAGAGAAGAAGACCATACTACATTTATGCGTATCTTCAATAAGCTAGTTGAGTTAAAACAAAAAAATATTAATGAAACTACTATAAAATCTACATTGTTTAAATCAGCATTTGTACGTCTTGGAATGAGAGAGGGATATGAAAAGTCAAAAAAAATCTCTCATAATACCGGCATGTTTATGTTAGATAATTGTTTAGAAGAACTTAATAAACAAAAGCAATTCTTAGATTTAATAGAAGAGTTATCAAGCTTGATAAAAGAAGTTACAGAGCTTTCTGGATCTGAAGAGTTAAACCAGCAAGTGTCTAATTATGATTATGAGCTTAGTGATTCACGGTATCGCATTAGCTTAATAGAGGATTTTTTTGAAACTGAGTATTTTAAACTTGATCCTACTCAACAAACAATGCCCCCTTATTTACGCGAAAAAATAAAATCCATTCAGTCTTCTCCATTTGACAATGCTCAGTGCTTCAAGAGTTTATTTTATACGGTTGTTTTTTTGTCAACGGAGGATGGTATAAAGCAAATTCCAGCTTCTACTATCAATTCGATTAGTCAAGTTCATAATCATGCATTTGTAGATTTCTTAATTGGTAAAGCGTTTTTGAATCAGGCTAAATCAAATATTATTTATTTTGAAAAAGCTGTTAATCTATTGTTAAAAAATTCAGTAGAGACTAGAACAGATTGCCAAAAAGAAAGCGAAGAGGACACAGTCTTGTTTAAAGAGGCGCTAAGTAAAGAAATTAGTGCGTTTGTACAAACGCAAAAAGAGCCTGTTGTTAAATGTGCATTAATCAGAGCAAAAATAGAAGATAAATTAAAAAACACCCTAACCAGTACCCCTTGGGCATTAGGTTGGGCTGGTAGCCGATACAGTATAGAGCTGGGTGGGAATAGGTATTCTGTTCCCGAAGGTATATATAAACTTTATTATTTAACTGAAGAACCTGAAGCAAATTATAATCAAGTACAATCCCTGATTTCCCAAAAGGTAGAAAAAGCTGGCTCAGTGTTTTCCTTCTTTAGTAGGGTTCTAGGAAATGCTCGTTCGGAGCAAACACAAGCTGATTATGATGAATATAATGCTATTATCTCTAAAAAATTTGATAATTAATAAAAGACTCTCTTTTAAAGAGTAAAATTATCATAACTTATGTCAAATATTTTGGATCTTCATCTGCTTATATTTCCTGAAACTTAGGGAATAAATAAAATTACTCCATTATGTAAGAAAAGTCTGATTATTAAATTAATCAGACTTTTCTTGCATAATTTTTTTAATATCAAGTCAAAGTCATATTTATAACATGTCAAATAACTTTTTAATGAGTAACATAAAAGTTATGAAGTTAATTTAAAAGAATTATTTTCTATAAAATAATTTTCTAAATTATCAATAAAATTTTGGGTGTTTGTCCTAGTACTATTTCCATTTAATTTTGACATGTGAGGCTAGCATAAGCCTTATCAAATTTTTGCCTGGCATC
>NZ_JBHSAB010000015.1:0-662 GCF_042649825.1 Legionella dresdenensis
GGTTTCCCCATGTGAAAGTAGGTCATCGCCAGGGCTTTATTAAAGCGCAGGTTGGGCTCTAAAGCCCAACACTCCGTATGAAAAATAGTAAGAAGTAAAAGAATATGCTGGCGTAGCTCAGTCGGTAGAGCAACTGACTTGTAATCAGTAGGTCCTGGGTTCGATTCCTAGTGCCAGCACCAAATAAAAAGATAAGTTCACGATAATCGAAGTTGACATTATTATTTTCCTGAAAGAAAATAGCAATCTTTTGGAGGGGTTCCCGAGCGGTCAAAGGGATCAGACTGTAAATCTGACGGCTCAGCCTTCGAAGGTTCGAATCCTTCCCCCTCCACCAGTTTATAAAGGGTACAAAAGCGGGTGTAGTTCAATGGTAGAACTTCAGCCTTCCAAGCTGATAGCGTGGGTTCGATTCCCATCACCCGCTCCAGGATAGATGTTGTAAGTGCTAGTAGGAAGAAACATAGTCTGTGCTTAAAGCCCACATAGCTCAGGCGGTAGAGCACTTCCTTGGTAAGGAAGAGGTCGCTGGTTCGAGTCCAGTTGTGGGCACCATAAAATTATCAACTTTTTATTAAGGGGAGATTTTCCGATGGCGAAGGAAAAGTTTGAGCGTAAAAAGCCACACGTTAACGTAGGCACAATTGGCCACGTTGACCATG
>NZ_JBHSAB010000016.1:0-60910 GCF_042649825.1 Legionella dresdenensis
ATTTTGGCTCAAAGAGCCAAATCAATGGTTAATAATCAAGCAGCTTAAGGCAGCGCCATTGGGTCGTTTGACCCAACAAGTTTTTTTTCAAGCACCCCAAGCCTGAAAAGTGATTGAAGATTGGTAATGTTGGGTCAAACGACCCAACCTACACTGTTAATTATGGCAGTTTAATTGTTTTTAAGGCGCCGCCGCCAAGCGCTTCACTGAGGCTAATATACGAATCCAGGAAATTCTGTTTTGCTATTACTAACTCCTCCTGAGCGGAATAAAGCTGGCGCTCTGCGGCTACCACGTTGATAAAGGGTAATAAGCCGCGGCGGTATTGTTCGCGGACTAAATCCAGATTGCGTTGCTGGGTATCCTGATTTACCCTGTAGCGCTGGACAGCGCGATATCTCTGTTGATAGCGGACCAGATTGGTTTCAACCTCGCCCAGTGCATTCAGGATAACGGATTTGTAATTGGCTAATGCCTCATGCTGAGCGCCACGCGCCTCTTTAACCTGAGCGTCTATTCGCCAATAATCCAGCACGCGCCAGCTTAAAGAGGGGCCAGCGTAAAAATAAACTGCATCACGTACTAACAAACTTCTTTGAGCGAGCGCCTGTACGCCGATATCACCCATTAAAGTAAACTTGGGATAATACTCCGCCTCGTTCGCGCCGATATCAGCCGTTGCTGAAATTAATTGCTGCTCCGCACTGAGTATATCAGGCCTTAGCCTTAGCAGTTCAGAAGGCACTCCCGGATTCGGGATAGCCGGAACCATTGGCACACCGGCGGCTTTTTTCAGCTGTGCTTCCAATGTACCCGGCGCCTGCCCAGCCAGAATATCGAGCCGGATAGCGCTCTGGCTTAACTGAAACTGCAAATCTGGCAACAATGCATTGGTTTCAGTCAACAACGCCTTGGCCTGGGTAGCATCAGTTTCTGCGGCGATTCCAGCCTCATAACGTACTTTATTAAGATACCAGGACCTTTGCTGGCTGGCGGCTGTCTTTTGATTAATAATAATTCGTTGTTGCAATGTACGATAAAGCGCGTATTCATGAGCAACCTCAGCAGCAAGCGATACCTCATTTGCCAGTCGATCAAGCACTGCCTTGTCAAGATTGGCAAAAGCCGATTGCCGCTGACGCCGCAAACGGCCAAATAAATCAATTTCCCAGGAAGAATCCAGTTCAATCTGATTCTGACCATAGGTGCGCAGCACAAAGGGGTTCAAACCCTGAAGACCCTGCAGAGAGGTCTGATTCGTCAGTGCGGTTGCAGTGGTTGAACCCTCGGGTAAAAAGCGGGCATTCGCATATTGCAGCCTTGCCCTGGCCTGTTCAATCCTTGCCGCGGCCACTTCCAGATCAGGATTATTGGCTAACGACAACTTGATGAGCTGATCCAGAGTCTGATCATGAATTGCAAACCACCAGGGCTTATCAGGTTTAGGTACTGAAACGGTCCTCGCATGGCTATTTACATAACGGTTGTGAACAAAATTGAATTTTGGACGCAGATAATTCGGGCCAACCATACAACCGCCCAGAAAGCTCGACAACAGCAGCAGAGAAATCGTCCTGCGAATCACCTTAACCGCCTTGCGACATACTTGTCGCCAACAACGGTTTCGCCTTCTCGCTCTCGATATAGGCATCAACCTGTTGACCAATAAACAAGGGGGGATTTTTCTGCTCAATCTGAAAAACCAGTTGCAAAATCCGGGTATCAACAAGTTCTTTCGAGGCGCCGGATAAATTTTCCTTGGGTTTGACGTAGGATTCCACTTTTACCAGCCTGCCCTGCAGCTTTATTAAGGAATCCCCTTTCGGACTAATAATCGCCCGTGGATTTTGATGGATTTTACTGATATCGAATTCATCAAAATTTATCCTGGCATTAAAATGGCGGGTATCGCCCATAATAATCAATGGCTCTGCCAAAACACCGGCAGATGAGAATTCACCGGGACGAACATTGACCCGTAATATTTCTCCGTTAATCGGGGCTCGTACTGTATGAAGCTCAAGATCGGTTTCTGCCTTTTCCAGATTAGCCTCTGCCTCCTGCAAACTGGCTTTTGCCGTCAGTACGCCATTTTGGCGGCTAACCAATTCTTCTCTGGCAATTGCGCCCTTATCACGGACATTTTCATAGAAACCAAGCTGGCTCTGGGCATCCTGCAACCGGGCCTTGGCAACTTCAACCTGCGCCCGGCGCAGACTGCATTCTGCCTGTGCGCTTTTGATATCGAGCTGAAACAGCGGCTCTCCTTTTTTAACCTGGCTGCCGACTTTGACAAAGACCTGCTCAACTACCCCGGATAAATGCGAACCGATTTGAATATTTTCACTTGCGGCTTCAACAAGGCCGGTACCTGCAACAATAATCATATCTTTACCGTTTACCATCGGCGCAGACAATGGCGGCTGCGGCGGTGCCAGTGACGATTCATCAGGCTCCATGGTAATCGCGCTAACGACTGCAAAAACCAAACAGGCTCCGGCCACTACCGGTAAAATAATCCGGGGAGACAACTTTGGCATTGACTGCTCCTACGCCTTATTAATTGATTTAATCAGACCATCACCAATGGTGACAATCACATCTGCAAATTCAAAAATACGATTATCATGCGTTACCACAATAACGCAGCGGCCAGGTTTTCTGGCATTTTGCTGCAATAACTCCATTACCTGCCGGCCAGTAATACTATCCAGAGAAGCAGTTGGTTCATCACAAACTAACAGCCGCGGCTCATGGATTAACGCCCTGGCGATAGCAACCCTTTGCTGCTGTCCGCCTGACAATTCCCGGGGTAATTTATTGACATGCTCTCCCATCCCGACTTCAGCCAGAAATGCCTTGGCAGCCGCTACCGCCTGCTCACGCGCCATGCCATTTGCTACCAAAGGAATACAGGCATTTTCCGCAGCAGTCAACGCCGGTAATAAATTAAACTGCTGAAAAATAAAGCCTATATTTTCCCGGCGAAAACGGGCATTAGCGCTATTGCTCATGGCATTAATATTCTCGCCAAACAAAGTTACCTTACCATCAGAAGCGCTTAAGATACCAGCGATAATTGAAATCAGCGTTGTTTTACCGCAGCCGGAAGGACCTACCAGAAACGTCATTTGTCCGGGCTCTATTACCCAGCTAATGCCATGCAATACTTCGGTTTTGATTTCGCCTTCGCCAAACCATTTTTTGACATTTTCCACAACGATAGTCTGTTCGGCTGAATTATCCATATTACCCCTTAAACACGATGGCCGGATCAATACGCAAAACCCTGCGCAGGCTGAACATACTGGATAATATCGTTACCACAAAAATCAACCCGCCGGTTATAGCCAGCATAAACCAGGGCATATAAAGGCCTTTCAGAGCATAAGTATTGCCAGTAATCCTGAAAAACAAGGTAGCAACCCCACTGCCCAGGGAAAATCCGATTGCAAATACCACCAGCGATTGAACCAATACGATAGACATCAATCGCCTGTTTGCAATTCCCATGGCTTTCAACGCGCCAAATTGCCGAATATTGTCTGAAACAAACATATTCAATAACAGGCCGACAATTGTCGAGCCAACGATCAGGCCAAGGCTTACTGTTACGCCAAAATTAACCGGTATTCCAGTGTTTTCGATATAATATCGAATCGTGCTGCGTTTAAACTGTGGACGGGTCAGCGCTCGTAAAGGGGTTGTTTTTTCAATTTTTCCGGCAACTTCTTCTGGTGAATAACCGGGCTGAGCTTTGACCAGAATAAACGACATTCGCTTTCTGCCGCCATTGGTAAAATTCAGAGCATTGCTATAACGGGTATAAATGATGGGTGCAAACTGAAAGGAAGGCATGGTATCGGCCACTCCGACCAGAACTGCGCGATGATCATTTAACTCAAGCGTCCTGCCCAGTTTGTAATGACCATGATCCTGCGGCCATAACAGATTGTAGCCAATGGTATCAACAATGATTGCATCAGCCCTTCTTAAGTCTTCAATATTGCCTGCTTTCAACAGAGTCGGAGCGCCGGCTAAGGATGGATCATCCAAACCAATCACCGTCGCCTGATTAAGCACGCCATCAGTCGGTTTGGCAATAGCGATAATTTTAAGCAAAGGAGCGGCCCACTGTACCCCAGGTACAGTGCGGACCATGTTCAGCGCCGTATCCCGAAGGGGATCAATAATATCAAGATTATCAACCTGTTTGTCCATAACCCAGATATCAGCATCACGGATAGCATAAATAAAACTGGCGGTCCTTTTCATTACTCCAATAAAAATTGACCCTTGCTGGGCGATAAGCACTGTTGCAAAGGCGATTCCAAATACCAATCCCAGGAATTTGGTTCTATCGCCCACTAACATTTTAAGGGCTATCCAGTTCAAATTATAACGCCCCCTGTTATTAAGTTCGCGTAATTAAGCGGCTTCCCTGATAATCCAGACACGCTTTGCCTGTTGAGGCAATATTGCCGCTTCGCTCCATAAAACGATTGGTGCGTCATGTGAAGCCGGCGCGTCCTTTGATGACAGTTCGACAGCAAACGGGTATTTTTTACGCACATTTTGTAATGCGGATAAAACCCTGCTCAAATCAGCATGATTATCTTGCAGCACCAATTGATTACCCCGATAAATAACCGTAACCGGCAACCCGTTCAAAGCCTGTTTAACCACTGTTTCCAGTCTGCGCCAGCGTGCCTGTCGGCCGCGTTGCTGCTCAGCCTGAGTCGGACTTTGCTGGTATTTGATCCGTGAATTGCTGGTGAATACTTTAGCCCAGGAGTTATTGCCCGGCTTCTGCTGCAGGAAATAAGTGCATAAGGCATCGACCAGATAGCGGTATTTACCAGACACATTATGGCTGCTACCAGGCGTATTATTAATATAAATTGCGAACGCAAGCGTATGGGCATTAGCGGTATACATATAACCAGACAGGCTGACTATGCCAGTCATCGTGCCTGTTTTTGCCCGCACCATATCCTGCTGGTTTGGCTTTCTGAATCGGCGCTGTAAAGTACCATCACGGCCAGAAACCGGCAATGCAGCAATATATTCATAGGACAGCGGAAAACGGTCAAACAGGAAACGCAACAAATTAACGGTCTGGGTCGGCGTTAATAAATCATAACGCGACAAGCCGGAACCATCGGTCAGAACAGCTTGTTGCATATCAATCCCGGTCTGCTGTTGCAGGAATTTTTTTACCAGCGTCTGTGCTTCAGCCCAATTGACTGGCGAACCATTTAATTTGTCGGCAGCATGCAAAAACAGGCTGTCTGCATACAGATTATCTGATGGTTTAAGAGTATCGGCCATTAGTTGTGAAATCGGTTTAGAGACATCGGTCGCTAATAGCATGGAACCATAAGGCGTTTTACCAAGCTGGACGCTGCCGTCAAGGACAATATTCGCTTTGGCAAGCTGTTGTTTGACTTGTCCCTGAGCGTATTTTAATGGGTTGCGTATTGCCATTTTCTGTTGCACTGCCCATTGTCCAACATTAACACAGCCACGTACCGTCAGATTATTATCTTTATCCATTGCAAAACTGACTCCGCAATGGGCTGATTTTTCTTTCGTTTTCACTTGATTGTTAATGATTATGCTGCCGCTGTCGTCATCCACCTCGACAATCGCAGGCTCACCCGGTTTATCAGCGGGATTGGCAGTAGCAATTATACGATTGGCATCAATCATAACCGGCGCTGCTGGAGCGCCGTAGCTATAAGTAAGATCAGAGGCCATCCAGCCTGGCGGATAAGGAGCTACATTGGCATGGCTGCTGTCAATGATCACATTACCCTGAATTCTGGTCAGGTGCAGTTCCTTGAGTGAACTCATCAGGCTGGCAAGCCGGTCACGGCTAAATGACGGGTCGCCTGAAAGTTTCAGATAAAGATTGCCTTTCAGTACCCCATTCTGCAATTGCGCCGTTCCGGTACTCAACTGGTTTCGGAATCGGTAATCCGGACCTAACACCATCAACGCAGCAGCATCGGAAAATAGTTTCATATTGCTGGCCGGGATAAATGATCGAGCCTGATTACGCTGATACAACACGGAACCAGTCGTTAGATCAACAACCTGAATACCGATGTTAATGGCAGGGTCGACCTGATTAATCAATTTGTCAGCGCCACTCTGAATACTGGCATAAGAAATCATTGAAACTAATGACAAACCGGCGATATAGCCAATGGAACTCCATTTCATGGTTTATATTTCCTTAAAAATAATTACCCTAATCATAACGCAAGCCCATACGCTCCAGAAGCCCTGCGAGAGTATCATTATCAAAAAATTTAATTTGCAGCCAACCACTGCTTCCTTTTTCACTGGCTATCTGTACCGGAGCGCCGATTTGTTCCGCCAGAATTTGCTCCAGGCGCTTGATGTCGCGATCGGAAACAGACTCCTGCGACACTGGCATAGCCTTCAAATTTCTTACTTTTTCTTCAAGATATCGTACTGACCAGTCTTGTTCAATCACTTGTTCTGCAAGCATAATCTGCTGATTAACGGACAGCCCAACCAGCGCACGCGCATGCCCCAAGCTTAATTTTCCCTCGGCAATCAAGGTCTGCACTGCGCTACATAGCGTTAATAACCGCAGAATATTGGCAACATGGCTACGCGATTTGCTGACTAAAGCCGCGATTTCATCCTGCTGAAAATGAAATTCATCACGTAATCGCTTATAACCATTGGCTTCTTCAATTAAGGTCAATTCCTGGCGCTGGATATTCTCAACCAGGGTCAGCGCGGCGGCCTGTTGATCAGTGTACTCGCCCGACAAACAGGGAACTTCCGTCAACCCGGCCAGTTTTGCAGCGCGCCATCTGCGCTCGCCCGCGATAATTTCATAATGGCCGCTGGCAATTTCGCGGACAATTAATGGTTCAATCAGGCCTTGGCTCGCTATCGAGTGCGCCAGTTCCTCAAGACTTTTGGGATCAAAATTTATCCGGGGCTGATACCGGCCGCGTTGTAAACTGGCAACCGGGAGCAGCTTATAACTTACTGTCATAAAGATACCATCCCAGGTTGAAGATCAAATGCGAGCAGATTGCGGCCAGGATGCCATGATGCCAGAAAATCCAGCCAAACAGCACGGATTGAAAACAGTTCAAAGCCAGCATCAGATAAACAAACCGCCGGCTGTTCTTACAACCAGCCGCAATATAAACCGGTAAATGGGTGAGCATATACATCAAACCACTTAATATAATTGCCGTCCAGAATACAAAATCGGTTTTTTTCCTGAGCAACAGCAGCATAAAAAAAACGATTACATTCATTAATCCCCAGCGGATTAATATTTCCTCAACCACTCCGTTATAGAGTGCCGCGCCATCAAGGCCAAACACAGCGCGCAGCTTTTTCAATGCCAGCAATGAAACAGTATCAAGCAATCTGCCGACTACACCATAATACAAAACAAAAAACAGAGTTAACCCAAACAAGGTAAGGGCAAGTACAGGCAGAACTACGGGCTGTACAAGATCCAATACTGGCTTGCCTTGCAACAACCCCTCAAGAATCGGATCAGACAAGCCTGTTCGCGACGATAACGCAACGCCGGCCAGGCTCATAAGAAAAACCATAATCAGATTCTGGACTATCACAATAAAACTGAATCGGCTTCTAACCTGCTCGCTGTTATCCGGCAACAACAAACCAATCAGTTTCGGCGTTGCGATTAACACACCGGGTATTGCCAGACAAAAAAGAAAAATCACCAGGGGCCAGTTGATCTGCATCCGTTATCCCTTTTGCAAAATACTATAAAAAAACCCATCACAATCTGACTGGCCCGGCAAAATTTGCCAACCATGCCCCGTTGCTATTCCATGTTGAAATGGCGCATCCTTAACGATACGGCAATCTGGTTGACGAGCAATAAAGCGCGCGATCTGCTGTTCATTTTCTTGTTTAATCACCGAACAGGTCGCATATACCATTCTGCCCCCCGGTTTTAACAGCGTCCATAAACTATCCAGCATTTGTTCCTGTAGCAGCACAACCTGTCCGATTTCCTCCGGTGTCCGTAATAACTTGATATCAGGATGGCGGCGAATAACTCCGGTTGCTGAACATGGCGCATCCAGTAAGATACGATCAAATAAATTCCCATCCCACCAGGACTCCGGCTTCAGAGCATCGCCTTGCTTTATCGTTGCAGTCAGTTTGAGTCGGGCGAGATTCTCCTGTACACGCTGCAATCGTTTACTTTCAATATCGAGGGCTACGCAAGCCTGTAATTCAGTCTCGCTTTCAAGAATATGACAGGTTTTTCCGCCCGGGGCGCAGCAGGCATCCAACACCCGTAAACCCGGTTTTAAATCCAGTAAAAAGGTAACCAGTTGTGCAGCCTCATCCTGGACAGATACCAATCCGTCTTTAAAGCCAGGCAAGTCATTGACATCACAGGCAGTCTCAAGAGCAATGCCGGCACTGGAGAAAACAAGCGCGTGAGCGGCAATGCCTGCGGCATTTAATTGTTGCAGATAAGCCTGCCGCGTCACTCGAGCCAGATTAACCCGCAATGTCATCGGCGGATGCTCATCATTATTTTGCAGTATTTGCTGCCAGTGTTGCGGCCAATCCTGTTGCATCTGTCTGACAAACCAATCCGGGTGGCCGGTCTGGTAATCCGGCAACTCATTGAGCTGCTGAAGAATATCGCTGCTTTCACGGCCAAAGCGCCTTAAAACTGCATTAACCAACCCTTTAGCCCAACTTTTTTTCAGTTTATCAAGCAAGCCAACTGTTTCCTTAACAACGGCATAATCAGGCATGCTCATGTATTGCATTTGGTATAGTCCGGCTAACAGCACAAGCCAGACATCCATCTGCGGCCTTTTATCAACCAGTTTGCCGGCTATAGCCTGTAAGCGGTAATAATGCCGGCACACACCGAAGCAAATTGCCTTGGCGAGGGGCGTTACCTCATCGCTGCCCTGCAATGCATGCATCAAGGGCATGTTCTCAACAATAACCTTGTGCAGCAGTCTGACAGCTTGTAAGCGTTCGTTTTTTTTCATTGTAAAACCAGATTAACAGCCAATTGCGCTTTACCGGAATTCAACCAGTCAGCCACAGTAATTATTTTACCGCCCGCAAATTGCAGACGCTGAATGCGCAAAAGGCCATCGCCAGTCGCAACCTGGATGCCAGACTTGTCAATTGCAACAATAGTCCCCGGCTTCGCATCACAGGTTTTTGTTTCTGCCTGCGCCTGATGTATCCGGATAACTTCATCCTGGGCATGAGTGAAAGCAATTGGCCAGGGATTAAACGCTCGAATCCGGCGTTCGATTTCAATTGCTGTTTTTGTCCAATCAATCAGCGCATCATCCTTACTGATTTTGCCCGCATAGGTTGCCAAATCATGGGCCTGCGGCTTAGGCTCAGCCTTACCGTCCGCGAGTTGCTCAAGCACAGCAAGTAATGGCTCGGCAGCAAGCGCTGCCAGCTTGTCGTGCAGTGTTCCGGCAGTTTCATCGCCAGCCAACGGACAGCGGACTTCAAGCAGGCTGTCGCCAGTATCCATGCCTGCGTCCATCTGCATAATAGTGATCCCGGACTCACTGTCTCCATGCAAAACAGCATGTTGAATAGGCGATGCGCCACGCCAGTACGGCAGTAATGACGCATGAACATTAATACAGCCAAGGCGTGGAATGGCCAGTACCTTACGCGGTAGAATCAGCCCATAAGCGATAACCACCATTACATCAGGCGCTAGCTGCGCCAAATCGTCAACAGCATCCGGCTCTTTGAAATTCAGCGGCTGATAAACAGGCAGGTTACGTTCCAACGCCCAGCTTTTTACAGGCGAAGGCTGCAGTTTACGCCCACGGCCTGCAGGCCGATCCGGCTGAGTATAGACTGCGATTAATTCATGCCCTGATTGACCCAAAGCATCAAGGCACGGCAGGGCAAATTCTGGCGTGCCGGCAAACACTATTCGTAACTTGCTCATGATCTTTTTTCATGCTGACGTTTGTATTTTTCCAGTTTTTTACGCGCCATGGCACGCTTTAGCGGAGAAAGCAGATCGATAAATAACTTGCCGTTTAAATGATCAATCTCATGCTGAAAACATTCGCCCAGTAATCCATCCGCACTCATTTCAAAAAACTCGCCGTGCCTGTCTTGTGCCCGGATAGTCACTTTCTCAGCCCGGGTTACCGTGTCATACGCGCTCGGCACCGATAAACACCCCTCCTGGTATTGAGCCGTTCCTTCACTGGCAATAATTTCCGGATTGGCAATAACCAGTTGCTGGCTTTTGTCGCCAATCACATCGATGACCGAAAGACGCAGGCTAACGCCAATCTGAGGCGCAGCAAGGCCAACGCCCCGGGCGTCATACATCGTTTCAAACATATCCTCAATCAGAGTTTGCAGATTATCGTCAAACTGCTCAACCGGTTTGGCAACCAGCCTCAAGCGCGGGTCAGGGAGATAAAGAATCTTGCGAATTGCCATAAATATCTATTTCCAAATCGTAAATGCGTGCTATTATCGCCAATACTCCGTGCCGCCGCAAGATACCAACAACCATATTCAAGGATTGAAGCATGCGATACCTGTTAATTGCCTTACTCCTCCTGGCTCTGCCTGTACAGGCAAGTGCTGTTACATTACGCAGTGATTACCCAAAGCAATATGTGGTACAGCCAGGCGATACCCTATGGAGTATTGCTTGCCGCTATCTGGAAAAACCCTGGGAGTGGAAAGAACTGTGGTATGCCAATCCTCAGGTTAAAAACCCGAATCGCCTGCATGTCGGTGCGGTACTCAGGTTAAGCTTCAGCCAAAACCGTCCTTATATTCGGGTTTTATCAAACGGCACAGTCAAACTTTCCCCCAATATTCGACGCACCGCTGCCTCTGAGACGATTACAACGATTCGGCTGACTGACATCAAACCATTTTTTAATGAATCAATAGTCATGGATCGAGACAGTTTGCTTAGTGCGCCTTATGTGGTTTCTTTGCCTGAGGAACGGATGCTGGGCGGCCAGGGCGATGAGATTTATGTCAAAAAACTGCACCCAAGCCCACTAATGCCAAGGGGAGCAACCATTCCCTATGCAATATATCGCCCCAATTGCCCCTATGTTGAACCCAAAATCAACCGGGTTATTGGTTACAAGGCAACACTGGTCGGGTATGGTGAATTGGTCAAAGGCGGCGAGCCAGCCCGAGTCATCATTACTAATATTACCGAAGGCGTACGGCTGAAAGACAGGGTTCTGCTTAATGATTTCCCCGATTTCAAACCTTATTTTATCCCCAAGGCGCCGATGACGCCCATAAGAGGCAAGATCATCGATATCCTGGGCGATTATACTCAGGGCGCAGTAGGTCTTGTCGCAGTACTAAACCGCGGTGAAAATGTCGGCCTTGAACCGGGTGATGTACTTGGCATTTACTCACCAGCCAAACTGGTTCCCGATCCATTAATACGGGGTAAATCGGTGCGTATTCCTCCTGAGCGTGTTGGCGAAGTCATGGTATTTCGGGTTTTTTCTGAAACCAGTTTTGCCCTGGTAATGCGTTCGGTTCGTGCAATTCATTTGAAGGACTGTATTACTAATCCATGAATAACAAGTATTATTTCCTCGCATTAAATCGTATGCCTTCAATCGGGCCGCGTACTGTCATGAAGTTGTTACGGCGCTGGCCAGATCTGGCAGAGTTGTTCAAGCTTTCACAAATAGAAATGGAAGAAGCAGGCCTTCCGGGCAAGCTGGCCGCCATCCTTGCCGGTTTTGATTTCAGCCAGGTGGAGCAGGATCTGTTATGGCAACAACAGAATGGAAATACGCTGCTGACCTGGGCAGATTCGGCTTATCCATCGCTGCTCAGGGAAACAGCGGATCCGCCAATGGTACTCTATGCCCAAGGCGATCTTGCCAGTCTCGAACAACCGGCTGTTGCCATGGTAGGCACCCGTAAGCCGTCAATAAGCGGCAGTGAAAATGCTTACCGCTTTGCTCATGAGCTGGCAAAGCATGATCTTACCATTGTCAGCGGCCTGGCCTTGGGGATAGATGCCAGGGCACACGAAGGCTGCCTTGCTGCTCAAGGCAGGACAATTGCGGTTATGGGTACCGGAATTGATTATATTTATCCGCACAGACATCAGAATTTAGCGTTAAAAATCAGGGAAAAAGGTTTGTTGCTAAGCGAGTTCCCATTAAAAGTCCGTCCAAATGCTGGACATTTCCCCCGCAGAAATCGTATAATAAGTGGCTTATCATTATGCACTTTGGTTATTGAGGCGGCAATAAAAAGCGGTTCTCTTATAACAGCAAGGCTCGCTCTGGAGCAAAACCGCGATGTTTTGGCCATACCTGGTTCAATCCACAATCCGCAATCCAGAGGCTGCCATCATCTGCTGCAACAGGGAGCGAAGCTTATCACCTCAAGCCATGATGTACTTGATGAGTTGAACATTGCTCCTATTAAGGCTGATGCAGGCAAGGAACCAGTATCTCTTGCAACCAATAATAAAAACCTAGTAAAGTGCGTGGGCTTTGAAGTTACGACAATGGATCAGATACTTCAGCGCAGCGGTTTAAGCGCTGATGAGGCAGCCTGTAATTTGGCAGAATTGGAATTACAGGGAATTGTACAGGCAGTTCCCGGCGGTTATATGAGGTTTATATGAAAGATAGTTTGTTTGAAATGCTGATGAGCTTTTTTGAAAAAAGCCTGTCCCAACTTACAGAAAGTAATGCTGAAGCTGAAGCGGTTGCAGATAATGCCCAAGACAGCAATGAACAGGAAACAATTGGCATTGATAACA
This sequence comes from Legionella dresdenensis, assembly GCF_042649825.1. Lineage (NCBI taxonomy): Bacteria > Pseudomonadati > Pseudomonadota > Gammaproteobacteria > Legionellales > Legionellaceae > Legionella > Legionella dresdenensis. Next base: position 12,839 of record NZ_JBHSAB010000016.1, read on the forward strand.
AGACCGTTATTCTGAGGCCGGCAGCTGAAACTGCGACTCGGGTTTTTACTTGTGATGAAAAACACAAATTTACCAAAGCCAGTTACCAGTTTATTGCGCGTATGATGCAATGGAACATTGTTTCTTCTGAAACAATGGAACAGATTATTAATCAGCTTCTATTCTCTGAATCACGCTATGTGACTCTGGAAGAAACAAAATGGACTATACGTAATATACTGGCTGATAAAATGGATAGCAATCAACTCGCGTTTCTCGATCTTGTGCTATACCAAAAAGAAGATCAATTTGCTTTACACTAGGTTTTGCCATTCGCGCGCGCCAACAGGAATGATGAAACAGGACAGGATTATTAAAGTTTTGTCCAGATAAATTGATAACATTAATAATAAAGTAACTATCCGCTGCAATAATAAAATCCTGCTGAATAGTTACATAATCAAAGGGTCAGTTTAAATGAGTAAAAACCTGGTTATTGTGGAATCACCAGCCAAGGCGAAAACCATTCAGAAATATCTGGGTAAAGATTATGACGTGCTCGCCTCGTATGGGCATGTCAGGGATCTGCCTGCGCGTAAAGGCTCGGTCAATCCTGATAATAATTTTACTATGACTTATCGCCCGATTGAAAAAAACGCCCGTCATATCGAAACAATAGCCAAGGCCCTGAAAAACTCACAATCTCTTTTACTCGCAACCGACCCTGATCGCGAAGGCGAAGCCATTTCATGGCATATTTTTGAACTGATGAAAGAGCGTAACCTGCTCAAAGACAAGCCGGTACACCGCATCTTTTTTAACGAAATTACCAAATCAGCCATTCAGGAAGCAATTAATAACCCACGCGATATTTCTACCGATCTGGTTAATGCCCAACAGGCACGCAGAGCTCTTGATTACCTTGTCGGATTTAATCTTTCCCCTTTGCTGTGGAAAAAAATTCGCCGCGGTCTGTCGGCAGGCCGGGTACAAAGCCCTGCGTTGCGGCTGATTGTTGAGCGTGAAGAAGAAATTGAACGCTTTGTCGCTCAGGAATACTGGCGCATTATTGCCGCCTGTGAGCATGATAAAGCTCAGTTTCAGGCGCGGCTGACTCATTATCAGCAAGAGAAATTACAACAGTTTACTATTACTGGCGCAGACCAGGCACACCAGATTCGAGACGCCTTGCTGAAACAGGCGCAAGGGATTCTGACTGTCGATAATATCGAGAAAAAGCAACGCAAGCGTAAGCCGGCTGCCCCCTTTATTACATCCACACTGCAACAGGAAGGCGCACGCAAGCTTGGTTTTACTGCGCGTAAAACTATGATGGTTGCCCAGCAGCTTTATGAAGGAATTGAGATTGGAACCGGTACGGTCGGTCTTATTTCTTATATGCGTACCGACTCGGTTAACCTGTCTTTGGAAGCCGTAACAGAAATCAGGGAGTTTATCGTCCAGCGTTATGGTAAAGATAATTGCCCGGACAATCCGCGGGTCTATAAAACCAAATCCAAAAATGCCCAGGAAGCACATGAAGCCATTCGACCGACTTCTGTCAAGCGCACACCAGAAATGTTGCAGGAATATTTAACAGCGGATCAATTTAAACTGTATAGCCTGATCTGGAAACGCAGCATTGCCTGTCAGATGTCCGATGCCTTGATTGATACCGTTGCTGTTGATTTAAGCTGCGGCCCAGGCAATGTATTCCGGGCCAATGGCTCAACAATTGCCTTCCCAGGCTTTTTAAGCGTCTATGAAGAAAGCTTTGATGATACCGCTGACGAGGAAAATGCCGGTTTGCTTCCAAACCTGAAACAGGGCGATAAAATCAAACTGAATGATCTGTCAGCCAATCAGCATTTTACCGAACCGCCGCCGCGCTATTCTGAAGCCTCGCTGGTCAAGGCGCTGGAAGAATATGATATTGGCCGTCCATCAACCTATGCCACTATTATTCATACCCTGCAACAACGTGAATACGTGATTGTTGATAAAAAACGCTTTGTTCCGACGGATGTAGGCCGAATTGTCAATCGCTTCCTGACTGGCCATTTTACCCGTTATGTCGATTACCAGTTTACCGCGCAATTGGAAGATACACTGGATGCCATCGCCCGCGGCGAACGCGAGTGGATTCCCGTACTTGATGAATTCTGGAAACCATTTATTAACCAGATTCATGACATTGACGAACAGGTACAGCGCAAAGACGTCACCAGTGAAGTGTTATCAGAAAGCTGCCCAAAATGCGGGAAGCCGTTATCAATCCGCCTGGGTAAACGTGGCCGGTTTATCGGTTGCACGGGCTATCCAGAATGTGATTACACCCAGGATCTGGGCTCGCCTGAAGGTGAAAAAAGTGAACCGGATGTCGTTGAAGGCCGTAGTTGTCCCGCTTGTGAGAGCGCATTACATATTAAAACCGGGCGCTATGGCCGCTTTATCGGCTGTAGCAATTACCCGCAATGTAAACACATGGAACCATTGGAAAAGCCAGCGGATACCGGAGTAGATTGTCCAAAATGCCATGAAGGTAAAATTCTGAAACGCAAATCCCGCAAAGGCAAAATATTTTTCTCCTGCGCCAACTATCCTAAATGTGATTACGCGCTATGGAATGAGCCAATAGCCCAACCCTGTCCACAATGCGCCTGGCCGATATTAACGGTAAAAGAAACCAGAACGAAAGGCCGGCAATTACTTTGCCCGAAAGAAGGATGCGGTTATAGCGCAACGGAATAAACGTACTGGGCTGTAAAGCCCAACACCCTGCTCCAACAACTATCCGAATTCAATCTCTGGTTATCACTAAAAAAATTCGTCATAATACCGGGTTGTATTTCAATAGCAGGAAGGGATTATGATAGGCTTTAGGCAATGGAGATGGCTGATTGGCTTTATGCCGATTTTAGTTTGCAGTTGTTATGCTTACTCCCTGGCTGCTCCGAAATTTACAATTTTCCCCACAATTCGTGCGCCGCAGGTTTTACCGGCAAATGGCTCAGCGACAGCGCAATATCGGGTTATTAATAATACTGCAGTCACTCGAACCTTAACAATGATCCCAATAACCGGGGTCAGCGTAACACCACAGGGTATTGGCAGTTGTCAGATTCCATTTACCCTGCCGCCGCATCAAACCTGTTTACTTGACTTGGTCATTAACGGCTCACAGTTAACGCGAAACCTGCAAGGCGGCCCGAAGGTCTGTAAAACACTGGGGCGCGATAACCCGGCGCCCGATCAGTTCTTATGCTCACAGCCGGTATTAAGCGATACGCTGTCCGTTACTCTGGTTCCTGCTGAAGCAGCTGCGCTAAGTTTATCTGGCTCACCATTAACTTTGAATGCTAACGGCAGCGGCAGTGTAACCATTACTAACAACTCTACCACTATTACAGCGACCAATATTAATGCCTATTTAGAAGGAACTGCACTGCACGGAAATGTCAGCGTCATCGGCAATACATGTGCTTCAGTCGCTCCAGGCAGAACCTGTACTTTAACATTTACTGCCGGATTGTCGGGCGTGCCTCAGACCAGTTTTACCCTCTATGGCGACAATACCAGCGTTTTGAATGGGCAAATTACCGTTAATGGCGGACCGCTGGTTACTATCAACCTGACAAATACGCCATTATCCCTGGTAGTTAATGGCGCCAGTGGAAATATAATCGTACACAATACCGGCAGTGCAGATGCATGGAATGTTAGCGCTGATCTGTCAGGCACTGCTCTGGATGGCCGGGTCACTCAGGATGCCAGTAACTGCCTTGTCCTGACACCAGGCAATTCCTGCCAACTGGTATTTACTCCTGGCAGTACACCCGTTCCGGCAACCAGCTTTCCAGTTTCCGGCTCCAATACTACCACCGTAACAGGCCAGATGAATGTTGCTCTTACCTTCGGTTTTGCGTGGGCGGGCGGGCTTGTTTTTGCGGTGAATGCTGATGGAGTAAGCGGCAAGGTCGTGGCCTCTGTCAATAATTCTAACGGTCTGGTGTGGGGCGCATCAGGAACCAACGTAATTGGGGCCAGCAGTATATTGGACGGTGAAGGGAATACAGCAGCTATTGTGGCGGTTTTAGGGGCTGGAACAGGCTATGCGGCTGGATTATGCGATGCCTATTCGATTAACTCTAATGGCATTTCACCATGCACAGGGATACCGGGAGAGACCTGCTATAATGATTGGTATTTACCTGCAGTCTGCGAAATTGGGCTCTCGATTAACAACCCGCCTGCCGCGTCCTGCCCCAATGGCACCCCAAACTTTTATACCAATCTGTACCTGAACGGTTTCGGTGGATTTGACCCAAGTTTCTACTGGAGCTCTACTCAGAACGCCGGTAATCCGACTTTGGGGGCATGGCGGCAGAATTTTTCAAACGGTAATCAAACAACAGTGACCAAAGTCACCCCACAGCTAGTCCGCTGCGTGCGTAAGTTTTCCTGATATCAATCAGAAGGTAATTAACCATTTCATATTTTTCTAAATTCTGCCTCATCATATACATGATTCTTATTTCTTTTGCCCACAGCAATTACTGTTACAATTAATTTATTATCATTTACCTGATAAACCAATCGATACCCAGACTGGCGCAGCTTAATTTTGTAACAATCTTTAAGCGCTCCATTTAATACTGCCGATACAACATGTGGACTTTCAAGACGGCGTTTTGACTGAAATGGCTCTGGAGATTCTGACAATGTATGTGGATCGTTTTGACCCATTTGATTAAGCTGCGTTGCGTCTACCTCTAAAAAATAAAATTCTGCTTTGCTTTCAGCATTAATGCTTGAAAATGCTGAAGATGTTTTTCTGTATTTTCAGGGGATTTCAAAATTAATTCCGACATACAGAGCGCATACAGCAGACGGCGAATTTCCCAAATTGTGCATTGGAAAAGATCGATTTGCTCTTTACTCTCGGGACTTACTTTATTTTCCAATTTCAGATTTTCAGAACTAATTGCAATAGGAGCAAAATGCGCGATCATTTGATCCCGCGTCCGCTCAATGAAAAGAAAGGTATTGGCATTTTGCTGATGGCAAAGATTGATTTCCTGAACTTTGTCCTTAAAATAATTGTAAATCATCAGTTGATGAAAGAAATAAAGCTTCTGGGAATACCGATAACTTTGAAATAAAAAATAATCTCCCACCAGAACAATAATTACTCCGATTAAAGTACAACTTCCTCTGTTAATCATCATTTCAAAAGGACCTTGCGGAGAATTAACATCCGTAGTTTGGGCTAATAAAAGAAATACCGAAAGCGTAATAAAGAACACGCTAATGTCATAGCGGCGTGTATTTAATGCGGAAACATTCAAACCAATTATTGCAACAATTAGTAACACTGGAATAAAACGATAATTTAATTGCGTTAAACCGATTAAGGGAACCAAAATTAACAGGGCGGCGAATGTTCCGCCTATCCGATGCATGGAGCGCCGGATAATAAGCCCTGGCTCCACACCGGCACTGACAACCAGAACAGTTAACAAAACCCAGCGCCGCTCGGGAATGGTTGAAAACAGATAAAGAAACATGGCAATCATAAAGGTAATCGCCAAGTGCACGAATCGGGCATAATCGAGATGTTTTCTTAACTGTTCCGCAGTGCGCATATATTATTCCAGTGAATCAAAGCCCGGGTTAAACAGTCCAGTGCATAACGCTGCAGTCTGGTTTCAGGCAGAAAGTCCATGTGAGGCGGAGCACAAGGAATATACTCTTCCATATTCATGCGCAGCTGATGCAAGTTATTTTTAATACTTCGCCAGAACACCTCATTTTTATTCTCATAATAAAGATTATCGAGCGATAGTTGGATATTGCGGATATAAACAGCCATTTTATAACTGGGTAAAAGGTATTTTTTGCCAACCAGGCGTTGGTAATTACGCAACATTTCAAAATGGACGATTGCTTCTTTTGTAGTCTTCTTGTGGTTTTCTAATAAGGCATTTTCGATATCTTGTTCAAAATATTTTATAAAGCCTTGTAAGGCCCTATTCCAGACCCGCAGATACTGATTAGGAAAAATCCTTAAACAAATCATTGCAGCCATGGTCGAAATTGCAATAGAGGAAACAAATCCATATGCGATTTGTAAATTGCCCTCAGGTTCAGTCGCTAAAACAATAGTACCAATTGACAGTGTAAACATAACCAGATTTTTCAGAGCATAAAAATGACGCAATACCAAAACATATAACACTGACAAAACCAATAAGGAGTAAAAGAAAAAAGTGCCCCGAAAGGGATAAATCAGATAAAAAGAAACACTGATAACTATTACGCTAATACTGATAAAAATCAGCAGCTGCTCCTTTTTTTTAAAATTTGAGAGGATTGGGGTTTCATAAAGCGACAACATAAAAAAGGGTAAAATGAAAGACATATAATCGACAGGCAGACAAAACCAGTAGACATACACTATCACCGTAGCAATAAATAAAGCCTTGTGTAGCGCGCCGCGCTGAATGGTATAGGGATCAACATCCTCAAGCCATTCCTTAAATCTGGACATAAACATACGCGCTGCTTCCTACCCGTAACGGAAAGTGCGGATCGGGATCGGTTATCCGAACAATTACCGGGAGACGTTGCGGTAACAAAATCCACTGGTTTTCATTGGTTACATTCTGCAATTGGGTACGATTATCGACCAACTGCCGGTTAGCTCCCCAATAATCGGAGTCGACAATGCCGTGAAACACTTTGCGTCCCAGGTACATCCGGGGATAAATAAGGACTTTAGACCCTTTGCGCACATCCCGTAAGTCGGTTTCATTAAAGTTAGCCTGAATATATATGTTATCGGTATCTACCAGAGAAAAAAGTGGTTGATTAATATTGACCGGCGTTCCCAAAGTAAAAAATAAATTTTGAATAATTCCATTGCCCTCTGCGTAAACATCGGTAAGCTGCAAGTTAACCTGAGCATTCTTTAATCGTGCTTCAAGCGACTTGATTTCATGTTCCTGCCCCTCAATCTGATGGGTATCTATTTCCAGTTGTTTTAACGCGGCATCCCATTTATCCTTCGCGGCCTGAGTTTCCTGTTTGGAGTTTTGTAATGTAATCAGAGAAATCGATTTTAACTGATAGCCAAGCCGATATTTTTTATCATCCTGGGCTAGTTTTGTATACAGGCTCTGCTCAGTATTACTCAGCTTCAAATCACGCTCATAGGTTGTTTTTAAGGCCGCCAATTGCGCTTTTGCAGCCGCCAGATCGGCTTCAAGCTGTTGTACCGCGTATATATAAGGCTTTTTAAAGACGGTAAAAAGTTTTTGGCCTTTTTTAACAGCCTCGCCATTTTTCACATACAAGCCGGTAATATAGCCATTGGCAAGAGCCGCAACCGGCCGAACGTTATTCACGACAAAGGCATTATCTGTAAACGGAAACAAGAAGGAAAAAAGATAAATAATCGTTGTTAAAACCCCAATCAGAATAATGGTATTGGTAAAAGTAAACCACTGCTTTAACCGTTTCAAAAAGCTACTGTTGCGTTTCTTCAGCCCAACAAAATCAATTTTCATTTAAGTCCCACTCCCTGTTTGCAGGCATATCCGCCTGCCAAATCCTGATATAACACCACTAATGACATAGCTAACTCTAATTTTGCCTGATTTGTCGACAAGGCCAGGTCATCCAGATATATCTTACTCTGTACTAATTCTTTATAAGATATCAATCCTGTTTTTAATAGCCCCTGCTGCAATTGATATTTATGACGGTAATCTCTCTCGGCATGCAAATAAATTAAATACTGCTCATTCATCCGTTTATTTGCTGAATAATCGGTATCAACTTCTTTTAAAATACGCTTGGCAGTTTTAATAAATTCCGCAATTTTGGCATTATATACGCCTTTGCTTGCGCCAATGGTACCGAAAGTATTGAGTGCAATAGTGCCATTGAAATAAGCATCTGTCGCCTGAACAAAAAGGTTATGCGGCACATGCGCTTCACCGATAAACTCATCCAGCTGCAGTGATGGGAAAAAATTACTATAAGCAATATTAATATCCATTTTTGCTGCTTTAAGCGCATATTCAGCCATTTTCATATCCGGCCGATTATTTAAAACCTGCGCCGGCAGACTTCCGGGTTTAAAACGGCTGAAATCCAATTGGGCAAAATTATTTTTGGAGCGCACCGGTCCCGGATCAGCATTAATCAGATAACGCAATGCATTTTGACTGACAACAATGTTATGCCGAATGGGCGGTATTTGCGCAGCAATCTGCCGCTCATCCGCTTGCAATTGGGCTAAATCAATCTGGTTAGCCAGACCAATCTTAATATCCTGCTCACTCAGACCAATTAACGTTTTTAAATCCTTATCCAACTGCTGTATCAGACGTAATTGTTCTAACTGAGCCATCAAAGTGAAATACGAAGCGCTGATCTGACCAATAACCAGTAAACGTACTCCAGAAATCGCCGCCTGATAATAGTCAACATAGTAGCGTGCCTGTTTCTGTTGTGAATAAAGCTGCATGATATTGAGTGCGTAATAAGGCCACACCCCATAAAAGCCCGCTGGAGCGCCTAAAGCCGGATTGGTTGAATAACCAGCATAGGTTTTTATGATTGGAATCCAGCTCAGCCTGACCTGTTGCAAAACACCTTGCGCCTGTTGCAGATTGGCTATTGCAATGTGAATATCGGTATTATTGGCAAGACCCAGTTCAATCAAGCGATCTAACTCTTGATCATGAAACTGCTGCCACCAGAAGAAAGAGGGTAAATTTTTAACAGGCTTGTACGCTTTGGTGCTGGAAGGAAATTGCTGAAGCCGCATGTTGACTGGAGATTCGTATTTCCTTGTACAGCTCAGTAGTCCCGCTGTAAGCAATACGGCGACCAATAGTCTTGTTATCATGCGTTCAGCTTTTATTAAAATTTTTTTATTTCTAATCTTATAGAAATCTTTTGCAGAGAGAAAGGATAAAAAAACTATATTTCAAAGATTACCTGAAATGATGTGTTGGGCTGTTAAGCCCAACACATCTTTAGCGAGCTGAACTACCGCTCAGAGAATTAATGCCCGAACCCACAGCAGAAACCGCGCCTTTACCTAATTTCGCGCCGGCTTTACCAACCATCACTACGCCGGTACCTACGGTTGTTGCCGTATATTTAACGCCTGTCGCGGTATATTTTACACCGGTTGCGGCCACTCTGCCGGTTTCATTCACAGCGCCGGTCATAGAATTACAGCCAGCCAGACTTAATGAGATCGCAACTGCTGAAGAAATTAAAAGTAATTTTTTCATTATGTTCCTCCTTGAATAGCAGAATAATTAACTAATCCTCCTAAAGGATAGATCATAAATAGAAAAAATGTATTTTAATTGACCAGGCGATCTGGCTAATACTGTTTAACACATTTCCCAATTCTTGACTACACTATCTTAAAGACGTGAACAATATTACAGGTTGGGTCGTTTACTCAACAGATAGAAGCTTAAATACTGTAAGAGAATAATGATGATAAAACTATTCAGGAATAAGCATCCAATAATTTTATTAAATTATATCCCCCGCATTTTTGGCCAATTTTACGTGGCGCTAGTGGTTATGACAGTACTTAAAGCTGAAAATAACGATCACTACCTGCTGTATGCCTGTGCTATTTTTCAAGGCTTCATCTGGCCGAATCTTGCACTCTACTTTTCCTGCCGCAGCAAAGATCCAAAATGGCTTGAATTACGTTTTTTAATGCTGGATTCGTTTTTTGTCGGCAGCTGGATTGCCTATCTGGATTTTGCGTTATGGCCGTTAGCGACTTTTACCACCGCCATTATCAGCGCCTGTCTCAGCGTAAACGGCGCATTCATGGGATTATTGAGTTTTCTGGCGTGCCTGTTCGGTATGCTGGTTGTCGGTTTAATCCACGGTTTTCATTTTGAACCCCACAGTCCGTTGCTCGCTTCTATTTTATCTATCGTCGCCATGTTTACGTTTTCTTCGGTTATGGGCTATCTGACTTATCTGCGAAGCAAAACCAACAAAAATACCCGCATTCAATTAAGGCATGCACTCAACGAACTGGACCATATCAATAAAGTGCTGCATGAATCAAGCTCAACATTAAAAGTCGATACCGTCACTCAAATTCTGATTGACTCCTTGCTGGAAAACGTTTTTAAATTCGATATGCTCACTTTTCAGGCGATTGATAATGAGAAAAAAGCTTTAGTTTACAAGACAATCTATGCTCCAAGCCTGCCCGAGATAAAAATAAAAGAACTTAAATGTACTGAAATCCCGCTGGCCAAGCTGTGCCTTGCCAGAACAGTGTTAAGAGATCAGCAATATTTGTATATCAACCATCTCGAGCCGGATTCTGGCAGCGACCATGATAAAAAAGTCCATAACCTTATTGAAGCGCAATCCTTACTGATGTTTCCACTGATTATTAAAAATAAATCGATAGGCATTATTAATTTGTATAGCAAAACCCCACTGGTACTGGAGCAGAAAACTATAGACACGATTAACAATTATATTAAACAAATCACTTTAATTATCAATAATGCAATTCTCTACGAACAAGTCAAAGCCAAGCGCGCAGAAATTTTTCATAAAAACAAACAGTTGGAAGCTGTTTCCAAGCATTTGGCCCGTTATATTCCGCCTCAACTATTCGATAAAATCATGCATGGCGAAGCGGATAAAAATGTCGGCGCAACAAAAAAACTGTTAACCATATTTTTCTCAGATATTGTCAGCTTCACCGAAATGTCAGACCGCATGGATTCTGAAAAACTGACTATTATGTTGAATATCTATATCGACTCGATGACAAAAATAGCCCTCAAACATGGCGGTACCATAGATAAATACATTGGCGACTCAATTATGGTATTTTTTGGCGATCCCAATACCAGTGGTGAAAAGGAAGACGCGATCAAATGTGGATTAATGGCAATTGAAATGCGTCAGCAGCTTGCCGCTCTTGAAGCAACCTGGAAGCAACTGGGAATTAATGAAAACCTGCGAATCCGGATAGGCATGAACACCGGTTATTGCGCCGTGGGAAATTTCGGCTCTGAATTCCGTATGGATTACACTATTATCGGCTCGGCAGTCAATCTTGCCAGCCGCTTGCTGACCGCTGCAAACCCCGATGAAATTCTGATTTCTCAGGACACTTATATGCTTATTAAAGAGGTGATTGCCTGTAAAGAATATGGCATGGTCAGAGTAAAAGGTTTTGCCAAACCGGTAAAAACCTACATGATTCTTGAACATCGCAGTGAAATCGATGATGCGGAACAAAACCGGCTTTTGCAAGGCAACAGTTAACTGACTATATTTAATATATACCTACCTAACAGGTAGAAAGGGAGCACGGTAATGAAACTTATCTTTCTTGGCGCAGGATCCGCGTTTACAGTAGGTACTGATAATTTCCATTCGAACATGCTGTTTGTCAGCGACAATCAGGAAAAACTGATGATAGACTGCGGTTCTGATGCCCGTTTCTCTCTGTTTAAGCAAAATCTGAACCATCTGGATATCAGTAATGTTTATATTAGTCATTTGCATGCCGATCATGCCGGCGGGCTGGAATGGCTTGCGCTAACCACTAAATTTGATCCGCGCTGCACCAAAAAACCGAATCTTTACCTGTGTGAAATGCTGATTAATGATTTATGGAATAAAACCTTATCTGGCGGTCTAAGTACTATTCAATGTGAATTTGCCCAACTTGATACTTTTTTTAATATCCACAATATTCCTGTTAACGGTTCATTTACCTGGGAGTCCTGCGAATTTCGTCTGGTGCAAACCGTGCATGTGATGAACGGTTTTAGTCTGATGTACAGTTTTGGGTTGCTGTTCACCATTAACAATATGAAAATATTCATCACGACTGATACGCAGTTTGCCCCTCGCCAAATGACTGACTTTTATGAGCGTGCAGATATTATTTTTCATGATTGCGAAACCTCGCCTTTTATGAGCGGAGTCCACGCCCATTACAACGAAATGCGTGGTATGCCGGAACATTTAAAAGCAAAAATGTGGCTTTATCACTACAATCCTGGCCCTTTGCCTTCTGCAACAGCAGATGGTTTCCGCGGTTTTGTCATGCCGGGTCAGGTATTTGATTTTGATAAGCCTGAAACGCTGGCCAAGCCTTAATTACTGTTCGTGCATTAACTGTTCAATGTAACGACGGCAGGTCAGCGGTTTATCAATATAACTAATGGTATGTTTAGTCCCGCCTGTTCCAGTAATAGTGAGAGCGCCATACCGTAATATACTGCCAAGAATAGACTGACGGATATCAATAGTCTCAATTTTTGTCAATGGAATATCCACTGTTTGCCTGACCAGCAACCCCATACGTAAAATAACCTGTTTTTTACGGATGGTAAGTGATGAAAAATGATAATTTACCCAAATCATTCCCCACCAAATAAGTGAAAAGATAATTAAAAATAAAGCCAACACTTTTAAAGGTTCAAGGATAATTCCTAATAATAACCCGCCCAGCGCCATTAATATCGGCCAAGTAAACAAAATCCAATGGAGTCTTGCCACATAAACGTCATTCTCCGCGGTCATGCGCTATTCCTGTTATCAGTGAATTAAAGCGAATATCATAGTGTAGATAGACAGAATTTGCTATGCTGTAGTGAATTGCTTTTTTATTTTTATCCATGCGCCGGATTAATCGCTGCCTTAACAGACAAATGCTCGAACTCTGCCAGCGGGCCATTCAGCTTGATGAGCTCAACGACAGTTTAATCGGTTATCTGCCCGAGCATATCCATGCCCATTGCCGTGTAGCCAGCTTTAACAAAGGCACATTGCTGATCGCCGTCACTGATGCAATCTGGGCAACAGAACTCCGTTATCTTACTCCCGAGTTACGGGATCGCCTTCGTAAAGAAGCGGGATTGTATCAGCTTGGTTCAATAAAAATTGAAGTTGCAGCTACCAGTTTAACAACTCCACATACCCATAAAAAGCCGCCGCAAAGAACTCTGTCTGCCACTGCCGAAGAGGAGTTACTTAATATCAGCGAGTTATGTACCTTTGATCCCTTAAAACAAGCCCTTCAGAAACTCGCTTCAAGAAAAAATAACAAATGACAAACTGCAATTTTTTATGTAAGAATCAAAGCGCAGCAGTTTAGCAGGAGTATTAAGATGAACGGATTATTGAATAACTTGATTGGTGCGTGCCTGATTCTTTCCGCTGCCGTATCTTACGCGGCAAATGATGACCTTGAGTGTACAGAGCAAGATAAGCCCTCTATTGCAAAAACGCTGGATGATTACACGATTATGGCTGGTAATAGCGCTAAAATTTCCACTGCGGAAGCCTTTAACGGAACCAATTTTGTTTTTTCCGTTTCAGCCAAAGTGACCAATCCGGCTAACCAGGTCATGATAAACCGCCGCAACGGGATAATTGTTATTAAGGCAGAGCATAAAGATGACTTTGATGTTGTTATAACAGCAACTAATCCCTGCGGCTCGGCGTCAGCGAAATTTAACGTGGAAATTGATGAAGAAGAGTAATTAAAGGACGCGTCCCTATGGCCAGCCGAATATTTTTAAAACTGGGCAACAAAAGCAAAGAGCTCTGGGATTCGTTTGTCCTCTTTTTCCAATATACGGGGGAAATCACCTATAATTTTCTTTTGAATTACCGCTCAATAGGCTGGCATGATACTCTGGTCGCGACATTGCGCTCCGGCACCTGGATTGTGATACCGCTTGTCATCGCCACGTCTCTGATGGGAATTTCACTGGCGGTAACGATTAATCATCTTCTTGCGCCTTACAACCTGCAGGATGAAGCATTGTTTGCGGCGCAGCGGTTAGTGTTGCTTGATTTTACACCGATTCCAATCGGGATCGTCCTCTGCGTCCAGTGCGGACTTAATCTGATTGATGTTAATCATCCCAGCCTGCATCATCCTCCGCAGAAAGTCGTTCTGGAAACGATCATCCCGCTTATGGTCAGTATCAGTTTTACTGCTTTGCTGTTATATACCTATATTTCGATATCTTTTTTTGTCAGCATGTTTTTCGCTTACAATCATCTGCTGAAAGTGCATATCGATGAATACCTGTTACGGCTAAGCGGCACAATCAAGCCGGCTGATTTTCTGTTTTCACTATTCAAAACAATATGTTACGCAACCATTGCCAGTTTTACCGCAGGTTATTATTATTATGATGTTGCCCAGCGCATCATTCCAATCAGAAAGGCAGTATCACGCATTATTACACGCGGCTTGTTCTGGTTAATTGTAGTTAGTGTTGCACTTAAAGTACTTACAGTTTAGTCAGGAACAATATGCAAAAAGATAACCTTTACATTGGGATTGGAATTTTCGTTTTTGGCGCAGCGTTGCTTGGCATTGCCGGAGCTTTTTTTATATACAGCCAGTACCTTCACGCCAAGGTTGAAACCTATGTCATGCTTTTTCAAGGCTCATTAAATGGCCTTGATGTGACATCGCCCATCACCTATCGCGGTGTAAAAATCGGCGAAGTGAAACGGGTTGAGTTAACAACTAACAAAAAAATGAATGTCTCCATCCCGGTATATGTTGAATTTTTTGTTGAGAAAACGTTTGAGCAACATGATGATCCGATCAAAATCCTGATTGACAGCGGCATTGTTGCCTCTATCACTGCACCCAATATTCTGACTGGCACAGCCAGTATTGAACTGGTTCCGGCTGAAAAAAAACAAACGCCGGTTAAAATCAAGACTTTTCGCGGCGTCAATATGTTTCCCACTGAGACAGCCATTGGTGATGACATGACGGCCACTGACACTTTAAAAGCTGCTCGCAAGACATTGAATGACATCAGTGCATTGCTGAGATCGAAAGATTTTAAAGACACCATAACCTCATTCCGGGAGATGGCAAACAGCATCGATCATCTGGCCAACAGCATTGATCATCAAATGCCAGGATCTTTGATTTATTTCAACGAAAGCATGAAAGAGCTTTCCAAAGCCGCCTATTCAACACGTAGCCTGGCGGATTACCTGCTCAGACATCCGGAAGCGTTATTAAGGGGAAGATAATGGCTGTGCACAAATTACTGATACTTATGCTCAGCGCCCTATTGCTCGCTTCCTGCGGCAGTGGCAAGGAACCGCAATATTATGTGTTAAATCCAGCCAATATATCAGCGGCCCCTGTTCGCCATACCGATTTAAATCTCGGCATTGAAGACATATCCATTCCGGAATACCTTGATAAACCGCAGCTCATGATATTCCTAACCCCTAATCAAAGCGCTATTGATGACAATCATCAATGGGCAGAAGAACTCAGCAATAATATCCGTCGCGTAATTACAACCAACCTGCAGAACTTTCTGCCTGGCGCCCTGGTTGAGCTCAAGCCCTGGAATAATAAATTTGAACCGAATTATTATTTACAAATTAACATCAGCCAGTTCAAAGTGGATACTCAGGGTAATAGCATCTTACAAGCAAGTTATGTGTTTTATGATAAAACTCACGCGATCAGACAATTCAAAGCCTCTTATTGTCAAAAGCTGTTGAAAATCACGCCAGACGCCATCGTTGCAAGTATGAATAATAATTTAACCAGATTATGTCGGGATATTGCCAAAAATACCCCGAAATAATTTTTTGAAGCCATCAACTCAACGTAGGTTGGGCTGTAAAGCCCAACACTCCACTATTATCTTGAGCATGCTCGTCAATTTGCTGGTGATTATCTGTAAAGCCCAACAAGTTATTATCCTGCTCATCTGGCTGTCTCACCGCCCAATTAACCGCCTTATGAAAACCATAAACAGGCAAAGCAAGTGCAATCATAAGCGCAAGACCAGTAATAATCTTGGCCAGAAGAACAGGAGCAGCAAGAGCGCCAGCCGCTATTTTTAAAGCGGCAGGCACATTCTCATGAATGGCTACTCGCCATAAATAATGTGCCAGCACGGGTACAATCGTTAAATCCAGCAATCCGAATGCAAATACCCCGCTATACTGGTGGTCAAACTGCTTGCCCATAATCAGATGATACCCCGACTCAAAACGGGTCAACAAAGTGGATTTAGGCGCAAAAAACAGGCTGGCATGACGATAACGGTTTTCGCGGATAAATTGCTTGAGTTCTTTTACTTTAAACTGTCTGATTTCATTCTCAGACAGTAAAGTACTCTCCACTAGCTTCTCATCCGTGCTTAGCCTGAGCATGGAAATCGATTTTTGTCCTTGTACGGATTCAGTTGTAGGAAAGGTATAAGCAACGGCATTTGCAATCATTTTACCCATGATTTCCGAACCATTCTCGTTAGGCTCAATCTGAGCGATATGATTGCCGCCCAAGGGATTCATTGAGGACGTCATGTCGGCAAAGACGATTTCCTTGTTTTTACTGGCCGCATAACTTAACAGCTCCCGGTAAAGTCCATTCATCGTTTCCTGAAGGGCGGTAAATCCATCTTGGTTTGAGCCATTAGCACGTGCGACATGCGCAAAACCGGTATAGATAAAATAAGATGTAAATTCTGTAAGCGCGGGGTAGTACTGGGAGAGTAGTACAATACGTTTAAGATTGGGATTGTTTGTAATCAACGAATCAATTATTGCTTTATACTCCACCAGCAGCGTCTCATGTACCCATTCAAAAACCGCTTTAATCTTTGGTTTATCAGCTTCCGGCGTACTCCTGGTTAGCAACTGAAAGTAGTTCAGCGCTTTGGTTAATGTCCCGTACAAAGCACCCCGGTAATTATTTCCCCCTACGCTCAGCACAACCACATCCGGCTGCCAGGCGGCTACGGCATTCAGTTGGTGAACTTCATTGGATGTATGATCCTCATCTCCGCGCGGCAAAACCGAGTTCAACCTATAATTTTCCCCCAAGCTATCTGTGGTGGCGCCATCAACCGCAAAACAGGCAACTTCATAATTTCCTGCCTGCAACTCGTCTAAATTAACCGCGGCCTGGTGGGTTACGGTATGTGTTTTTTGATGATACGGCAAATCCCTCTGCACCCAATGACCGTTATCTTCGGTTGAGTCGCCAACCAGCGCCACCTTCACTGCCACGCCGGGATGGGCTGTTAATACCTGTTTTAAGCGGCCAGTAGTTGTTGGATAGCCAGGCCCGATTGATTGCGATGAATTTTGAACAGCCATGTTACACCGTTAGGAAGAAAAGATGAACATGCATTATACATCTTGTGTAGATATATTAAAAGCGTAGATTGGGCTGTAAAGCCCAACACTCCACATACCGATCTAGGAATTGTTGGGCTTTACAGCCCAACCTACATCAAATAGTACTGGGTAGTTTACGCTTCAACAGGCAGGTAATTAATATTGAAAAACGGCTGATAATTTTCAGCGTCAAAATAGGTATATTCCCACGCATCCTGCTGTACCATCAATTCACGCAGCAGGCGATTATTTAACTCATGACCTGATTTATACCCTTCAAAAGCGCCAATCAGACCACAACCCAGCAAATACAGATCACCAATAGCGTCAAGTACTTTGTGGGCAACAAATTCGCTCTCGAATCGCAAACCATCTTCATTCAGAACACGATACTCATCAACTACAATCGCGTTATCAAGACTGCCGCCTTTAGCCAAATCACATTCACGTAATTTTTCATAATCGGAAAGGAAGCCAAATGTCCTTGCCCGACACACTTGTTTCACATAGGAAGTGCCTGAAAAATCAAAGGTCGCAGTTTGTGGTTTGTCGTTAAATACAGGATGATCAAAATCAATGGTAAATGAGACTTTATAGCCATTATAAGGAAGAAACTGCACGTATTTGCCATTATCTTCCACACGGATTGGTTTTAAAATACGGATAAACCGTTTTGCTGCGCTTTGCTCACGAATACCGGCTGACTGGATCAAAAACACAAAGGGAGCGGCGCTGCCGTCCATGATAGGAAGTTCGGGAGCGTTAATATCAACATAGGCATTATCGATGCCAAGGCCGGCAAAAGCGGATAAAAGATGCTCTACTGTTGCAACACGCACGCCTTCATGGTTCAGAGAGGTGCATAACATGGTATCGCCAACGTGATCATATTTGGCAGGAATTTCCACAACTGGATCCAAATCAACACGACGGAAAACAATCCCTGTGTTTATAGGAGCGGGGCGAAGGGTCAAAAGGACTTTTTCACCAGAATGTAAACCCACACCTGTAGCCTGAATCACCTTTTTAGGGGTTCGTTGTTTCATCATTCAGCGATCACCTTCTCCAATTCCCGTTTTTTGGCGCAATAAACCGCGATATAGTAGCAATAAATTATTGAATAGTCTAATACTTATTTTATATTAATCACACTTATAAAGTTCCCTTTTCATATCGGGAAAGGGGAGATTTCTTGCCTTGCAAAACTATTTTTCCCTCTCCCCTACCCCTCTCCCGATACGGGAGAGGGGGAACACCACCACCTCTTCAAAACTCCCTCTCCCATATCGAGAGAGGGTTGGGGAGAGGGAAACAAAACCCCATCTCTTAAAAACTCCCTCTCCCGATACGGGAGAGGGTTGGGGAGAGGGAACAAAACCCCATCTCTTAAAAAACTCCCTCTCCCGTACCGGGAGAGGGTTGGGGAGAGGGGAACAAAACCCCATCTCTTAAAAAACTCCCTCTCCCATATCGAGAGAGGGTTGGGGAGAGGGGAACAAAACCCCATCTCTTAAAAAACTCCCTCTCCCGTATCGGGAGAGGGTTGGGGAGAGGGAACAAAACCCCATCTCTTAAAAAACTCCCTCTCCCGTACCGGGAGAGGGTTGGGGAGAGGGGAACAAAACCCCATCTCTTAAAAAACTCCCTCTCCCGTATCGGGAGAGGGTTGGGGAGAGGGAACAAAACCCATCTCTTAAAAAACTCCCTCTCCCGTATCGGGAGAGGGTTGGGGAGAGGGAAACAAAACCCCATCTCTTAAAAAACTCCCTCTCCCGTATCGGGAGAGGGTTGGGGAGAGGGAAAACTAGTCTACCTGTTCTTCCTGACGGCGCAGAAACGCAGGAATATCCAGATAATCAACATCCGGCATTGAATCCGTACTGTTTTTTGCCGCAGCCGCAGACAAGGCAGCCTGTTTACGCATTACTGCTGGTCTTTCTAACTGATTGTAATCCAGTGAACCATCGCTGCGGGTCGTTTCCTGAATACGGTTTCTGGACACTGAAGTCTGTTGAGTCTGGCGGCTGTTACGATTATCACCCAAACCGGTAACAATAACAGTTACGCGCATTTCATCAGTCAGCTCAGGATCTATCACCGTACCAACAACCACAGTCGCATCATCAGAGATAAACTCCTTGATAACATCGCCCACTTCTTCAAATTCGCCAATCGACATATCAAGGCCGGCAGTAATATTGACCAGAATACCTTTAGCCCCTGACAGGTTAACGTCTTCTAGCAACGGCGAAGCAATAGCGGCTTCTGCTGCCTGACGGGCACGCTGTTCACCATTCGCTGAACCCGTACCCATCATAGCCATACCCATTTCAGACATCACTGTACGCACGTCAGCAAAGTCAACGTTAATCAAACCAGGGCGGGTAATCAAGTCAGCAATCCCTTTTACAGCGCCAAGCAAGACATTGTTTGCGGCTTTAAACGCGTTAAGCAGGCTGACATTTTTACCCAGTACGCTGAGCAGTTTATTGTTGGGAATAGTAATCAGCGAATCCACATTTTCAGCCAGACGGCGTATCCCTTCCTCCGCTGCAAGCGCTCTTTGCTTGCCTTCGAATGAAAAAGGTTTGGTGACAATAGCGACCGTCAGAATGTTCAGTTCTTTTGCAACTTCAGCAAAAACAGGCGCTGCACCAGTACCAGTACCGCCACCCATACCGGCAGTAATAAATACCATATCGGCGCCTTCCAGGACTTCCCTGATCCGCTCACGATCTTCTTCAGCTGCTTCCCGGCCGATTCTTGGGTTTGCGCCTGCACCAAGACCTTTGGTGAGCTCTTCGCCCAATTGCATATTGACTTTGGCGTTGGAATTTTTCAGCGCCTGTGCGTCAGTATTGGCGCAGATATATTCCACACCATCAATTTTAACCTGCTGCATTTCATGAACAGCATTACCGCCGCCGCCGCCAACACCGACGACTTTAATGACTGCATTTGTTATATCCTGGCTTTGCGTTAATTCAAACATGCCTGCCTCTCCCCTCAAACTCACAATTATATTATTTTTAAAAATTTCCCTGGAACCATTCGCGCATTCTCGCCCATACGCTTCGACCATTATCGCTCATCACAGGGACATTATAGCCGCCTTCATAGTGTTGTTGATAGCCATGGAGCAACAGACCAACACCGGTAGCCATCGCCGGATTCGCGGTCGCTTCGACCAGTCCGGGAATATGGCTCGCATTACCATGCCGTACTGGCATTTCAAAACACATTTCTGCCAAATCAATAGCGCCAAGAACATTTGAGCCGCCGCCAGTCATAACCATACCAGCAGCTATACGATGTTCAAAACCGCTGCGGCGCAGCTCATTACGGACAAGGCAGAACAGCTCTTCATAACGGGCTGAAACTACGTCTGCCAACACCTTGGCAGAAATTTTACGGCCAGGACGTTCACTGACACCCATCACTTCAATCATTTCATTAGCGCTGGCAAGCTCAGGCATGGCGCAGGCATGCTTTATTTTGATTGCCTCCGCTGATTTGGTCGGAGTTCGCAACGCCATGGCGATGTCGTTAGTAACCTGGTCGCCGGCAATGGGAATAACCGCTGTATGCTGAATTGCTCCTTCCGAGAACACAGCGATATCGGTAGTGCCGCCGCCGATATCGATCACGCATACGCCCAGTTCTTTCTCATCTTCAGTAAGTACTGCGTGGCTTGACGCTAATTGCTCAAGAATAATATCAGCCACTTCCAGACCGCAGCGCCGTACGCATTTTGCAATGTTCTGCGCCGCGCTGACCGCACCGGTGACGAGATGGACCCGGGCTTCAAGACGAACACCCGCCATGCCTACAGGTTCACGTATGCTGCCCTGATTATCGATAATAAATTCCTGGGGCAGAATGTGCAGAATTTTTTGATCAGCGGGAATTGCAACCGCTTTTGCGGCATCGATTACCCGCTCAACATCGGCCTGTGAAACTTCCTGATCACGAATTGCAACAATACCGTGCGAATTCAGGCTACGAATGTGGCTTCCAGCAATCCCTGCGTAAACTGTGCGTACATCACATCCAGCCATAAGCTCTGCTTCCTGCACAGCACGCTGAATAGAATTAACCGTGGCTTCTATATCCACTACAACGCCGCGTTTCAGTCCACGGGAGGGATGGCGTCCGATTCCGATAATTTCTATAGTGCCATCGGCTGTTACTTCTCCAACCAATGCAACTACTTTTGATGTACCAATATCCAAACCGGTGATGATGTTTTTTTCTGATTTTTTAGCCATTATCTTCCCGTTTATTTTTTCCATTGTACCGCCATACCGCGCGGGTACCTTAAATCAACACTTGCCAATTGTTCGGGTTTATCTGCAAATACGGCAGGATACGCCTTGCAGAACCGCGTTATTCTTGTTTCCAAATCACGTTTACCCAGGCGCAGCTTGATGCCATTGGATAAATCGAGTTCCCATGCCCCATTGTCACGCCATGCAAGCGCAGCTGCGTGCAGACCATAGATTGATAATATCTTACTCATTTTTTTATAAACTTGTAAGACTTCCTGATGCTGATTTACAGGTCCGCTTAATTTTGGCAATGATTCATCGCCTAAAACACTGCCTTCATTAAAGACTTCCGCCTTCTCGGTCAGCAAGGCATTATTCCATATTGCCACCGGTATTTTTTCAGCTAATGTTATTTTCAGCGTATCAGGCCATATGCGCTCAATTTCAGCCTGGCCAGCCCAAGGCAGCGCCATTAAATCCTTGTGTAAATTTCCGACCGGCAGGGTAAAAAAACTGGCGGTCAGATAATTCTCAAGTACTTTTTCCAGCTCTTTATGCGAAATATGCGAATATACAGCAGAGATTTTAACAGTATTAATTGGAAAACGCAGGGGGTCTGCCACATATAAATATATTAAGCGGGCGGCTAAAAACAAAGCGCACATCACAAGCAAGGTTAAAAGACCTGCATACCGCAATTGCTCTTTATCCGCTTCCATCCGCCGCCATCGCTCCTGTTAGCCGTTAATAACTGGTAACCAGTTGTTGCCGGCAACGGTAATGCATCTGTGCAAGATTAATTAACTTATCAAGCAGTTCGCTGTAACCAATTCCACTTGCCTGCCATAATTTGGGATACATACTTATAGTAGTAAATCCGGGCAGGGTATTGATTTCGTTAAAATATATCTTGCCGGTCTGCTCATTAACAAAAAAATCAACTCGTGCCATACCTTTGCATTTCAGGCGGGTAAAAATTTCCCCTGCCATCTGCTGCAACTTTGTAACCAGCTTATCGTCCAGCCGGGCCGGGATATGCAACTCAGTCTGATCGCTCTGTAAATATTTGGCCGCATAGGAATAAAAGCCATCGGCATGATTAACTTTGATTTCACCAGCAATACTGACATGAGGAGCCGCAGACGGGTTATCATTTTCAAGGACTGCTAATTCAATTTCACGTCCTTGAAGGAACTCTTCAACCAGAATAGTTTCGTCATAACGCAATGCATCATCAATCGCAGCGCTCAATTCAGCCGTATTACCGGCTTTATGGATACCCACGCTTGAACCAAGCGAGCAAGGTTTGACAAATACCGGGAAACCAAATTCAGCAGCGATTTGCTGGCAGAATTTCTGCCGCTCTGCCGGCGAAGTATGCCAGGATAACGACTGATAGCGTGCGCACTGTATCTGGTCATCACAGGCAAGCCGGCGAGCCATGTCCTTATCCATACCGATCGCAGACGATAACACATCGCAGCCGACAAATGCCGTGTCCGCCAGTTTGAATAATCCCTGGATACAACCATCTTCATACAAAGGGCCATGAACAACGGGAAAAATAACCTCGGCATTAATTGCCAATCGGCCATTATGCAACAGGCTGGGCAGACGCTGTGATTTGGCAGTCGTTACTGGCAAACTGTCTTTGCAGGTCATGAGCTCGTCATAATCATTCAGATAAAAAGCGCCTTCCTTGTCCATTGCAATTGGAATGATGTTGTATTTACTGGCATTCAGCTGGGCCAGAACCGAAGCGGCTGAGAGCAATGAAACTTCATGCTCGCCGGACTTGCCGCCGTATAAAAGCACCAGGTTAACCGGTTTTGTCATTATAAATCTCCAATGATATGCACTTCTCTGACAAGGTCTATTGCTGTTTCCTGATGCACAGTATCGTGGACCAGGTTAATAAGTGACTCAATATCATTTGCTGAAGCCGTACCATGCTGATTAATTATAAAATTCGCATGTTTGGTAGAAACAACCGCTCCTCCAATCTGCCTGCCCTTTAAACCACAGGACTCAATCAGGCGGGCCGCATAATTTCCAGGAGGGTTACGAAATACAGAGCCGCAATTATATTCGCTTGTTGGCTGCGTGTCAGCCCGATGTGCAAGTAATTCTTTAATCAATTGCAGTGATTTTTCCTTCTCGCCGGTTTCCAGACGGCAAACCGCTGCGACAAACCATTCATCCGGGCTCAATCCGGATACATGCCTGTAACTGATATCGAACTGATCGGCCTTGCGAATGCGGCGTTCGCCGCGGCGGTTTATCGTTTCCACTTCAACCACCCAACGCCAGGTTTCACTATTAAAGCAACCGGCATTCATTCTCAACGCGCCGCCCATAGTGCCGGGAATACCTGCCCAGAATTCGCCGCCTGCCAGATTATTACGGGCAGAGAACCGCGCCATACTGGCACAAGAAACGCCCGCTTCAACCCGAATGTGGTTTTCATCCAGCAACTGCAGATCTTTCAGGCAACCCTGAGTCAGAATTACTGTCCCGGAAAAGCCGCTGTCCCGGATCAGGGAATTACTGCCAAGCCCTAACCACAACACCGGCTCCTCAGCTGGCAATTGCGTTAAAAAATTCGCCAGATCATCAATACTGACAGGCTTATACAAGCGCGCTGCCAAGCCGCCGACGCGCCAGGTGGTGTAATCAGCCAAAGGTTCATTATGCAGCAATTGTCCCTGCCATACCGGTTTGTCAATTAGTACATCAGCATCCGTATCATTCACGCTGTTTCTCGCACTGTGTTCATTAAATTAAGCGCCAGTTGGCCAACACTGCCAGCACCCTGCATTAAAATAACATTCCCTTCTGCAACCAGTTCATCCAGCGTCTGCTCAAGGCTTTGCTCATTGACTAAGCGTGCGTTCGGTAACCGGACTTTAATTTCCTGCAGCAGACTCTGGCTTGAAACATTGGGTATTGCCGTTTCACCAGCCGAATAAATATCCATCAATAGCAATTCATCAGCCTGGCTTAACGCTTCGACAAACTGGGGAAACAGCGATTGGGTTCTGGTATAACGGTGCGGCTGAAATACATGGATTAGCTTTTTATCAGGCCATACCTTGCGGAAAGCATCAATTGTAGAAATAATTTCCTGGGGATGATGTCCATAGTCATCAACTACGGTTGCCGAACCATGCTCAAAACGGCGCTCGCCCAGGAGCTGAAAACGACGTCCTACACCCTGAAAATTCAGTAACCCGTTAATAATGGATTGATCATCAACCGCCAGCTCAGTAGCGATTGCAATAGAAGCCAGCGCATTTAATACATTGTGCTTGCCCGGACACTGGAATTTAACCGTAAGCGGGTTATGCGGTTTTGGCCGCTCTATGGTAAATTCGCTTACCAGTCCTTTTTGAGTCCAGTTAACCGCACGGTAATGGGCATCTTCATGAAAACCATAGGTTAGCGTAGGACGTTCGATTGAAGGGATAATCCGGCGCACTTCTTCATCTTCGAGACAAACTACCGCCAGCCCATAAAAAGGCAGGTGATGCAAAAACTCAATGAAAGTATTACGCAGCTTGTCAAAATCATCATCATACGTACCCATGTGATCGGCATCGATATTGGTAACAACCGCCATCATGGGTTTTAAATACAGGAATGATGCATCGCTTTCATCCGCTTCAGCGACAAAATAGGCGGATTTACCCAACTGGGCATTAGCGCCGCAACTATTTAATTTTCCGCCAATCACAAAACTGGGATCAAGCCCACCCTCTGCCAGCAGGCTGCTAACCAGGCTGGTTGTCGTTGTTTTACCGTGCGTGCCGGCGATAGCAATACCATGACGAAAACGCATCAGCTCTGCCAGCATTGCTGCTCTTGGAATAACTGGAATCAATTGTGCACGAGCGGCAACCACTTCAGGATTATCATTGCCTACCGCAGTTGAACGCACAACCACATCAGCACCGATGATGTTATCGACATCATGGCCGATAAATACTTTAATACCAAGCGATTGCAATCTTTGAACAACCCGATTTTCACTCAGATCAGATCCGGTTACCCGGTAGCCTTCGTTATGCAATACTTCGGCTATCCCACACATACCGGCACCGCCGATACCAATAAAATGAATTTGCTCTACCCGTCCCATCCTTGGTGAAAGAAAGTTTTTCAAGTTGTCCACAAAGTTCCCCTTCTCTATGCAGATGGCGAGCGCAGTCCTAGCGCTTGCCAGCGATTTTCATGATCAATGCGCAATAATAACGCAATAACCAAACAATTAATAATGATACTTGCACCACCGTAACTCAACATCGGTAACGTTAGCCCCTTGGTCGGCAATAAACCGGAGTTAACGCCCATATTAATCGCCGCCTGCAAACCCAGCCAGAATGTCAATCCATAAGCTGTGTAGGCAGCAAACAACCGTTCCTGGTAAAAAGCGGTATAGCCAATCATAAGCCCTCTAAATACCAGTATACTATACAAAGACAGCACGAGCAGAACGCCCAGTAAGCCCAATTCCTCAGCCACCACAGCAAAAAGAAAATCAGTATGAGCTTCCGGCAAATAAGACAGCTTCTGAACACTGTCGCCCAACCCGACCCCCATCCAGCCGCCACGGCCAAAAGCAATCAAAGACTGGGTTAACTGATAACCACTGTTAAACTGATCCGCCCAGGGATCAAGAAAAGCGGTAAGTCGGGCCATTCGGTAAGGCGACGACACAGCCAGCAATGCCAAACTGCAGGCTACAACAATCAGCAAGCCAATATAGTAGCGGATTTTTACGCCGCCTAGAAATAACAATGCCATGACTGTACCTGAAATTACAACTGTTGCGCCAAAATCAGGTTCCATAAGCAATAAAACAGCAAAAAGCCCTAATACGATCATGGGCCTGATAAAACCATAAATTGATTCGCTGATTGCTTTCTGCTGACGCACCAAATAACCAGCCATGTAAAAAATCATCGCCAGCTTGGCGATTTCCGACACCTGTATCCCTATCGGCCCCAATGCGAGCCAGCGCCGGCTGCCATTGACCACCCGGCCAATACCAGGAATCAGCACAACCATCAGCATCAGCAGGCAGATAAATACCAGCGGCACGCTGAATTTTTCCCAGGTGCTGCTGTCTATCCGCATAGCCAGAATCGACACAAAAAAACCAACAGCCAGAAAACAACATTGCCGGATCAGAAAATGAAACGGATTGTGATAATCTTTAGTTGAGATCATCACTGAACTGGACGCAACCATCATTAAACCAATGATAACAAGTCCCAGTACAGCCGCAATCAGCCACTTGTCATACAGCGCTAATGGCCGGCTGGAGGGTTTGCCGCGTTGATTATAGTGACGTGGCTGCATGATTATAGCTGCTCTGCCAGACGGGTAAACTCTTCGCCGCGCTGATTAAAATCACGGAACATATCCAGGCTGGCGCAGGCTGGCGATAGTAATACGACATCACCTGGCTGCGCGTATTGGCGAGCCTTATTCATCGCCTGCTCCAACGTCTCGGCCCGGGCTATGTCCGTCAAACCGGATAACGCTGCTTCAATTTTTTCTGCGTCCTTCCCGATTAGGGCAACAGCACGGACATGCTCGGAAACTACGGAACGCAATTCCCGAAAATCGGCGCCTTTACCCAAACCGCCGGCGATTAATACAATTTTTCCGGTGATAGAACCGCCAATACCCGCAATCGCCGATATAGTCGCTCCAATATTTGTACCTTTAGAGTCGTTGATCCAATCCACTCCATCCAGTGTCCTTACCCATTGGCAGCGATGAGGCAAACCGGCAAAGCTTTTCAGGATCTCTGTAACTGCTTCAATTTTAATTCCGATTGCAGTTGCCAGGGCACTGGCTGCCAGAGCATTCTGCCAGTTATGCCGGCCTTTAATCAGCATTTGATCAACAGCGAGAATCAATTGTTGGCCATAAGCCAGATAATCCCGCCCATCCTGTTGGATAATACCCCAATCATTTTGCTGCTTAGGCTGATTAAGACCATAGCCAACAAGCACGCTGTCCGCAGATTTCACATTATCGGCTGGATAGGTCTGGCTATCATCATAGTTATGCACTATCGTTTTAGCTTGCCGGTAAATACGTTGCTTGGCCTCTGTGTAAGCAGCCATAGTATGATGACGATCCAGATGATCAGGGGAAACATTAAGGATAGCCGAGGCTTCAGGTTTGAGCGAGTACAGTAAATCAAGCTGGAAACTTGATAATTCCAGTACCCATAAATCATGCTCATCAGCGCTATCCAGCAGCTCAAGTACAGGCAATCCGATATTGCCCGCCACAGCAACCTTGAGCCCCGCAGCTTTTGCCATTTCGCCAACCAGCGTCGTGACGGTTGATTTGCCATTGGTACCCGTTATCGCAACTACGGGCGCTTTGATTTCACGGGCAAGGCATTCGATATCGCCAACAACGGGAATATTGCGTTGTTTTGCCTGCTGAATAAATGGCTCGTCCAGACTGATACCGGGACTGGTAATAATTTCGATAACCTGATCGTAAAGTTCGGGTGGAAATTCCCCTAAAAAAACATCTACGCCAGGAAATCGGCTCTTGAATTCATCCAGCCCTTCCACCTTGTTTCGGGTATCAAATACCACGAAAGGCAGATTCTTCCGATGCAAATAACCGGCTATTGAATTGCCGGTTTTCCCTAGTCCTGCTACGAGATAAAGAGCCTGATTCATAAGTGCCCGCCTAACGTAATTTTAAAGTTGCCAAACCACACAAGACAAAAACAACGGTCATAATCCAGAAACGAACGATTACTTTCGGTTCTGACCATCCTTTCAACTCAAAATGATGATGCAAAGGCGCCATCCGGAACAAACGCTTACCGCCAGTATATTTGAAATACCCTACCTGCAAAATCACTGATACCGTTTCGATGACAAACAAACCGCCCATAATTAGCAGCACCAATTCCTGACGCACGATTATCGCCACCGTTCCAAGAGCAGCGCCCAGCGAAAGCGAACCCACATCGCCCATAAAAACCTGGGCAGGATAGGTGTTATACCACAGAAAACCAAGGCCCGCTCCGACAACCGCAGAACAGAAAATGGTCAATTCACCGGTATTGGGTACAAATGGAATAGAGAGATAATGCGCATAAACCGCGTTACTGCTAGCATAGGCGAACACACCTAACGCACCGGCAACCATGACAATTGGAACAATTGCCAGCCCATCAAGGCCATCGGTCAGGTTAACCGCGTTACTGCTGCCTACGATCACAAAATAAGCCAGAATAGGGAACAAAGGCCCAAGATCAACAAACAGATTTTTGAAAAAGGGAATAGTCAATTCGGTATGCAAGGGAATACTGTCACTGAAATAAATGGCAACAATTGCGATAACTGCAATCACGGACTGCCAGATGTATTTCCATCGCGCCGGCAGGCCCTTACTGTTTTTACGCACAACCTTGCGGTAATCATCCACCCAGCCGATCAGACCATAACCCACGGTAACAAAAAGAACCAGCCATAATGCCGGTTGACGCAGATCACCCCACAACAGGCTACTCGAAGTAATAGCCAGCAGGATTAACACACCGCCCATGGTAGGCGTACCGGCTTTTGATAAATGACTTTGCGGTCCATCATCGCGCACCACTTGCCCCATTTGAAGGCTTCTGAGCCAGCGAATCATCAATGGACCACAGAACAACCCGACCAGCAAAGCAGTCAGAGCCGCCAGAATTGAGCGGAAAGTCAAATATTGAAAAACTCTGAATGCATGATACTGTCCCTGCATAAGCTGCGTTAACCAGTAAAGCATGTTATTTATTCCTCTTAAGAATTGCTGGCGAAAACGTTTGTTTCAGCCATTGGGATAAAGGTTAAAAACGGGCAAGAATATCATATGTTCCGTATTTTAACCTACCAGTTCATGCACAATTTTTTCCATCGCCGCCGAGCGGGAACCTTTTACCAATACAGTAGTATCCTCGCCCATTTCGGGTAATAAATCACGCACCAATTCAGCTTGAGTTGAATAATGCCTGGCACGCTCGCCAAATGCTTTACTGGAGTATTCACTATGACGCCCACAAGTTAACAATAAATCAATTCCCTGTGCTTGCGCAACCCGTCCGATCTCTTCATGATGCTGGGCGGTCCAGTCGCCAAGCTCTCCCATATCCCCCAGAACCAGGATGCGGCGTCCCGTGCGCTTGGCCAGTACTGATACAGCGGTTAATACTGAACGCAGATTAGCATTATACGTATCGTCAATGATCACGGCCTGATTTTTACCTTGCAAATAAGTCAGCCGTCCTGAAACGCCAGTAAACTGATTTAATCCTTCCGTAATATCAGCCAGACTGATGCCCGCTGCATAGCAGCAAGAGGCCGCGGCAAGCGCATTTCGAATTGTATGCTCGCCTGGAACCTGTAGCTTGATATTGATGTCACCCGCTGGCGTTACCATAGTGAATGAAGCACAGCCATTCTGATCAAATGCAATATTTTGGCTGTATAGATCCCGTGGTTTTTCAAGTGAAAAGCGAATGACTTTTTTATCGGCAAGCAGATTATCCCAAAAATGGGCATATTCATCATCGTCGTTAATAACAGCGGTACCATGCTGTGCCAGCCCCTGATGGATTTCACCCTTCGCACGGGCAACGCCGTCAATCGAGCCGAAGCCTTCGATATGCGCCGGAGCAATATTATTAATCAGAGTCACTGTCGGTTTAACAATCGCAACCGTATAGGCAATTTCGCCAATATGATTAGCGCCCAGCTCAAACACGGCATAGCGATGATTTGGCTCTAATTGCAACACACTCAGGGGGGCGCCAATATGGTTGTTTAAATTACCTTTGGTCGCATGGGATGGTTTCGGCAAAATCCGGGCTATCATTTCTTTAACTGTTGTTTTCCCGTTACTACCGGTTAATGCAATAACTGGACAATCAATCGTCGCCCGGTGGTGTGCCGCAATCTTTGCCAATGCTTTGAGGGAGTCGGCAACAATAAATTGCGGAATCGTTACCGAACTGTCCACACGCTCGCAAACGACCGCAATAGCGCCGCCTGACGCCGCGGAAGCAATAAAATCATGGCCATCAAACCGCTCTCCGCGGATAGCTATAAATAAACAGCCCGGCACAATTTTACGGCTATCGGTACAAACTGCCGTAATTTCAGCTGACGTTGTTACCTTTCCGCCTAAAAGCCCGGCTATCGTATTCAGATTCATTGCTTCTCCCCGCGCAGATTGGATCTGTTTGACCCACACATTAAATTTGATTAAGCCAAAATTTCCTCAGCACCAGTCTCTTCCTGAATATTCAATATTCGGTAGTAATTTTTTAACGCACTATTGGTCAACGGGCGTTGCCGATCATCCAATAGCTGCGCATCAAGGCCATCGCTTAAATGCCGTGCCGTTTCCAGCATAATCGAAAAACGCTCAGCATCAATAACCGGATTTCCCGAAGACTGCATAAACAGACACAATCCCCGTACACTGAACGCGCCGATATTCTGTAAATCAAAAACGCCTGACGCGGTCGCCGCAGCCAGACTGCAGACCACAGGCCCTTGGCCATTCGCATGCTGATGGCGATGAAATAAATTACCTTCGCCAAAACGCAATCCGGCAGCCAATACCGTCTGCAAAAGCTCGTAGCCTGCCAATTGACGGTTTTCCTTGGCTAGCAGAAAAATCATGATTGACTTGCCGCCTTCGGTTTTAGCTTCCTGGCGTGAAGTAGATGCTTCCTCTTTCTCTTCATCAATAAAAACGCGCGGCCTTTTTTCGGCAGCCGTTTCAATAACCGGAAAATCATCGTCATTATCCAACGTATCGTCCTGGCTTATTTTTCGCACTGCAATAATGTCGTCAAACTGTTTATCAGCACCGAGAGAAGGCTGTGCTGTTACCGGTAGATTAAGGCTTTGCCGTCTTGCTTTCATTAAGCGGCCTATTGCCGCAATAACGCCGATAAGCAACAGCACATTGAGTATTAAACTCCAGTTTGCCTGCATGGTTATAACCCCTGTTTACTTTAATTTGTTAACACTAACACAAGATTAAGCTTCCGTCATCGCCAATGCCTGTTCAACATCAACGGCAACTACACGCGATACCCCTGGCTCTCGCATCGTCACTCCTATCAAGTGCTCTGCAAGCTCCATGGTTACTTTATTATGTGTAATAAAAAGGAACTGGACGTGTTGCGACATTTCTTTAACCATGGCACAAAAACGACCAACGTTTACGTCATCTAATGGCGCATCAACCTCATCAAGCATACAAAACGGCGATGGGTTAAGCTGGAAAATAGCAAAAACCAGCGCCACTGCAGTCATTGCCTTTTCACCGCCAGAGAGCAGATGAATAGTACTATTGCGTTTGCCCGGCGGCTGCGCCATTACAACCACTCCGGCCTCGAGCAGATTGTCGGAAGTCAACTCCAGCAACGCGCGTCCGCCGCCGAAAAGACGAGGGAACAGCGATTGGAAAGCCTGATTGACTTCATCAAATGTCTGCTGCAACCGTTGTCTTGTTTCCTTATCCATTTTTTCAATTGCCGCCTCAAGCGTCAATAAAGCTTCGTTTAAGTCATGATATTGGGCATCCAAATGCCTTTTGCGCTCCGACTCACTGTCATATTCCTCGATTGCAGCCAGATTAATTGCCCCAAGACGCTTTATTTTTTCAACAATATCAAGCAATTGCCGCTCACGATCGGCAACTGTAGTTCCAGGCGGAATCATGGCCAGCAGTTGCTCGCGATCCTGTCCCAATTCAGCCAGGCTTTCCAATAGGCCTTCTGCCCGTACAAGCAGTGCCTGCATTTGCAATTGGGCCTGCTGTAATTTCTCCTGAATAATCCTGGCGAGTTTTTCTTCCGCTCGCGCGCCTGTTTCTTTCTGCTCCAGATGCTGGTTAAAAGTATCAAGTTTTTCACGCTGCAAAGCAATTTTTTCTTCCAGTTCGGTATGGAGCATCAATTTTTCATTTAGGCTATTGCCCAGTGAATCATCCGGCGACTCGACCGTAAGCAGCAGTTCAACCGTTGTTTCCAGACGTTCCCTAATCAGCTCAAGCCGTGCTTCATCACGAACAATATTTTCGCCAGTCTGTTTCATTAGCAATTGCTCCCGCTCCCGTTGCAATTGCATTTGATGGCATTCAGCCTGCACTGTCTCGGCTTTTTGCCTGTAATTCGCCAATAAATCATCCCAATGGCTCTTTTCCTGATTCAGTTTATTTTCCTGAGCGGCATATTGCTCACGCACAGCTGAGGTCTGATTCAGTGCCTGCTCCGATTCCTGTTGTTGTTCTGCCAGTTCTTCCAGACGGTCGTTTAACTCTTCCTGCTCGGTAAGTAACCGGGTTCTGGCGGATTGTAATTGTTGTTGCAGACGCTCTTTGGCAGCAATTTCCGTTTCGCAGGCACGTAGTTTCTGCTGTTTATCCGCCAACAACTGTTTGGCAGTATTCAACTCACCCGCGGTTTGCTCTAGCGCTTCACGCAAATGATCCCGGCCAGCCTTCAACTGTTCAAGCTCCGCCTTGCTCTGCTCACACTCAAGATTTAATTGTTTGAGCGTCTGTTGTCTTACAAGCAGACTGGCAGATTTATCGTTTTTATCCCCCAGGATGCGCAACCAGCCCTGAGCGAGCCAATACCCATCGGCGGTAATAATCGATTCATGGCAGTCAAGCTGCGTAAGCCAGCTAAATGCCTCAGCCAAGGTAGCTGCAGTATAAATACTATCCAGTGCCGGATAAAGCGCCGGTTTAAAGCCGCTGATTTTATCGGCAAGAGTTGGAAACTGAACCTTACGAACCTGTTCCTTGGCTGCAATAGTAAATTGCAGCGAAGCATGCCTGACCGTTTCAACCTGCGGCAGTAATTGTTCAAAATCATCAACAACAATAGCTTGCAAGGAATTGCCCATAATAGCTTCACAAACCGATTGCCATTCAGAATCAACGGTCATCACATCAAGCAACCTCTGATTGGATTGCCATTGCGTCTGTTTGCCTGCCTCTGTGTCCTGGCCATTTTTTGCAGCCGCCAGAATTGCACTTAATGCAGCCTGCTCTGCCTTAATCTGATGGTAATTATCCTGTTTTTGATGGAGTAATTTTTCGGTATTCGCTGCCTGGCGGCGCTGCTCTTCTGCTGTAGTCAACAAGGTTTGGCAGCGATTTTCTTCCTGTTGTACTTCTGCTTGCAGCCCGGGAAGGCATTGGCGTAATTGTTCAATCGCCGCATCATCGACATCACTACTCAGTTGACGCAGTTCATCCTGGATTTTCTCTGCCCGCAGCATTGCTTCCTGCCGACGCTGTGTCAAATGCTGTTGCTTTAATTGTTCAAGCTGGATTTCTTTATTCGCATTGGCAAGATTTGCCTGGATAACCCGCATATCCGCCTGCCAGGCGGTATATTGTTGCTGGGCCTGGTCGCAGGTTAACTGCGCCTGTTTAAGCGCCTGCTCAACCTGCTCCAGATTATGCAGTAAACTGGTTAGCCGTTTTTCGCTCTCATCACGGGTTTCACGATCCTGGCCAAGCTGATTAACCAGCTGCTGCCAGTCACCCTGAAGCTGTTGCTGTTCCTGTTGCAGCCGTTGTTTTTCGCGTTGTTGCTGTTGAATATTTTCTTCAAGGCGGGCTATTTCCGCAGCCAACTGGTAAAAACCGGTCTGCAAATGCTGGTAATTGTCGCTTTCCTGATGGATGATCTCGCGCAGTTCCGTCGTTTGCAAATACCCCGCAGCGACAGCTGACTGATGCTTTTCATAATCAACTGACCATTCTTGCATTTGCTGTTCAAGCGTTTGCTGTTCCTGATTCAGCCCCTGCCATTTTAACGCCTGAATTTCAGCGCGGCATTGCTGCTCTTCCTGCTTAAGCATCTGATATTTCTCAGCGGCTCTGGCCTGACGTTCAAGACGTTGTAACTGCTTATCCAGTTCATCACGGATATCGGCTATCCGAGCCAGATTATCACGGGTATGGCCGATACGGGTAAGCGTTTCGCGGCGACGTTCCTTGTATTTGGAAATACCAGCCGCCTCCTCGAGATAGACTCTCAGATCCTCGGGACGCGCTTCAACGATTTTTGAAATCGTACCCTGGCCAATAATGGAATAACCGCGTGCTCCGGCTCCCGTACCTAGAAAAATATCCGTTATATCGCGCCGACGGCAGCGTGTACCGTTAAGATAGTAAGATGAGTCGCCATCCCGGGTTACAATCCGTTTAACTGAAATTTCCTGGTAACTGGCATATTGACCGGTTAATCGTCCAAGGCTGTTGTCAAAAATCAACTCAACCGAAGCCTGTCCGACGGCTTTACGATTGGAAGAACCGTTAAAAATCACATCGGTCATTGACTCGCCGCGCAGGTTTTTCGCCGAGCTTTCTCCCATTACCCAACGCACAGCGTCAATAATATTTGATTTCCCACAACCATTAGGCCCGACAACGCCTACAAGCTGGCTTGGAAAAGGCACTGGGGTCGGGTCAACAAAGGATTTGAATCCGGCTAGTTTTAATTGTTTTAAATGCATTTGTAGCGAAACCTTGGAAAGTACGTAAATTGTAACTCACAAAGTCGCCAATGGTGAAGATGCTCACCGCCATTAAGTTGAGAATACTGTCATTCCCGCGAAGGCGGGAATCCATTTCTCAAGTTGGCTCCTTACCTTGTTTGATGGATGGATCCCCGCCTTCGCGGGGATGACAAATTTCCTTAACTTTATGGCAGTGATGAAGAGAGCTTTTACTACATTCGCAAATTTTTCATTTATTAATCTTTGACTTAATACAATTAATTGCTAATCTAATTTAAAGCACTCAATATAGGTATAGGTTAGGATGACCCACGATAACGAACTCGGCGAACTGATGCGTTCCGTTGCAGAAAAAAGCTTGCAAGTGCTGTCAGGATTTAAAAAACAGCCCAACCAGGTTCCAGCGCTTATTGAACAATACATTGATTTAACTACGGATTATCAATCCCTTTTGTTGAGTATGTTAAAAAATCCTGAGAAAGTCTGGCAGATGCAGATTGCCTACATGCAGGATGCGATGAGCCTTGCACAGGAACAATTAGGCTATTGGCTGGAAGGGAAACCGATGCCGATTGACGACAGACGTTTCAGTGGCGAAGAATGGTTGAATAATCCATTTTTCAATCTGCTAAGCCAGCATTATCTGTTAGCCAGCGAGCACATGAACGCCCTGCTTGAGCAAATGGATTACGGCGACAAACAACTTGCACGGCGAGTACAATTTTTTGCCCGGCAATATATGGATGCCCTGTCACCCGCAAATTATTTACATACTAACCCGCAATTGATGGCTGAAACCATTCAAAGTCATGGTAAAAATCTGTTGCGCGGCTTGCAAAATCTGTTGACGGATCTGGATGCTGGTTCATCACGGTTAATTATTAAGATGACCGATACTGATGCATTCAAGATTGGCGAGAACATTGCAACCACTCCCGGAAAAGTCATTTTCCGTAATGATATGATGGAATTAATCCAATACACACCCGCCACTGAAAAAGTGCATGCAATTCCGCTGTTGATTATCCCACCCTGGATTAACAAATATTATATCCTCGACTTAAGTAAACATAACTCTTTTATTGGCTGGCTGGTCCAGCAGGGAATTACGGTCTTTGTTATCTCCTGGGTTAATCCTGATGCCTCGTATGCGGGGAAAGGGCTATATGATTATCTTAATGAAGGGCCAATGGCTGCAGTCGAAATTATTCAGAATCAGCTTGCGGTAAAACAGGTGAATGCTCTTGGGTTTTGTATAGGCGGAACCCTGCTCGCATGCATGCTTGCTTACTACAAAGCGCATAATCAAAACCCGATTAAGAGCGCAACCTTCCTGGCTGCAATGATTGATTTCAGCGATCCTGGCGATATTTCAGTTTTCATCGATGAACATCAAATCCGCCGGCTGGAAGAAAAAATGAAGCTGAAGGGTTATCTGGACGGCCGCTTTATGGCCAGTACCTTTAATTCATTACGAGCTAACGACCTGGTATGGTCGTTCTTCATTAAAAATTACCTCCAGGGTAAGAATCCGGTTCCATTCGATATTTTATACTGGAACGCAGATGCGACTAATATGCCGGCAAAAATGCATTCCCAATATTTGCGCTGGATGTATCTGCATAATGATTTAATTAAACCTGGCAAGATTAAGCTGAATAATACGCCGCTTGATATAAGCCAGATTGATACTCCGACATTCTTTGTTTCCACCAAGAAAGATCATATTGCTCCTTGGCAAACAACTTATATAGGTTTCAGCAAGCTTAAAGGCAAAAAGCGTTTCCTGCTTGGCGGTTCAGGCCATATTGCCGGTATTATCAATCCGCCCGCGGACGGAAAATACAATTTTTACCGTAACGCCAGCATGACCCAAACTGATGAGGAGTGGATAAAAAACGCTCAAGAAGTACCCGGCTCCTGGTGGCCAGAATGGCTGGAGTGGCTGCAGAAAGAATCCGGCAAGCTAATTAATGCACCTGATTTGGGAACATTACCTTATAAAGCAATCATGAATGCGCCAGGTAGTTATGTTTTGAAGACGTATAAGAATGAAGAGCAGGAAGAGATGGGAAGTTAAACTCCGTCATAAACAATGCAGGTTGAGGAACTCCCTCTCCCGTACCGGGAGAGGGTTGTGGACACAGCCCTTAAGTTAAGAAAATTGTCATCCCCGCGAAGGCGGGGATCCATCCATCAAACAAGGTAAGGAACCAACTTGAGAATGGATTCCCGCCTTCGCGGGAATGACGGTATCATTAACTTAATGGCAGTGGGAGTTGGGGAGAGGGAAAATAGCTCTGGATAAACCTAGGTATTACTCTCTTCCATATACTGACGCAATTTCTTCATAGCACTTTTCTCCAGCTGCCGCACCCGCTCTGCCGACACGCCGTACTTATCAGCCAAATCATGCAATGTTGCCTTATCATCAGCAAGCCAGCGCTGCTGCAGGATATCCTGGCTGCGCTCATCAAGACGTTCAAGCGCATAATGCAGGCTTTCACGGCCATGCTCGCCGCTGCGCTCTTTTTCAACCTGATAGGCCGGGTCGCTGCTGGCGTCATGCAGATAATGAGCTGGTGCTTTATATGCATCTTCCTCATCATCCAGAGCCGCGTCATAGGAAGCATCCATAGCGCTCAGACGCTGTTCCATCACCAAAACCTCTTCCGGACTAACCCCAAGATCCCGGGCGACAGCTTCAACTTCATCATTATTGAACCAGCAGCCCAGGCGATTTTTCATCCCGCGCAGGTTAAAAAACAGTTTACGCTGAGCTTTCGTGGTCGCAACTTTCACAATACGCCAGTTTCGCAATACGAACTCATGAATTTCGGCTTTAATCCAATGTACGGCAAACGACACCAGACGAACGCCCATTGCAGGATCAAAACGTTTAACCGCCTTCATCAGGCCAATGTTCCCTTCCTGAATGAGATCATTTAACGGCAGGCCGTAACCCAGATATCCTCTGGCTACTCGAACAACGTAACGTAAATGGGCAAGAACAAGCTGCCGTGCGCTTTCCAAATCGCCTTCATTGCGGAAACGCTCGGCACAGGCGGTCTCTTCCTCAGCGGAAAGCATCGGTATCTGGTTGACATAATGAATGTACGCATCGAGACTGCCCATTGGCAACGCCAGA
The DNA here is from genome assembly GCF_042649825.1 of Legionella dresdenensis. Classification (NCBI taxonomy): domain Bacteria; kingdom Pseudomonadati; phylum Pseudomonadota; class Gammaproteobacteria; order Legionellales; family Legionellaceae; genus Legionella; species Legionella dresdenensis. The sequence goes on from NZ_JBHSAB010000016.1 coordinate 51,028, forward strand.
GAGGCCAGCTGTAACTGCTGCTGATTCATAAACTACTTCCTCCAGTATCAATAACCTGGTTTGGACAAACCGTCCAGTGTAATGTGAATACCGTTATATAATAATCCGTTTCAAACCAGGATGGAACTCTATAGGTACAAAATATTTACCATAGCAAATTATAGCGAATTTACCATATTTTACACAACTATTCTTTCTTCAAAAATCAGACCAATTTCTCTCATTCCATTAAAAAAACAAGCAATACCGCACATCTATCTGATCTATACTAAAAATATATGCGTATGAGGAATGCGATGGTCGATTCAAACGAGAATGATAACGAGTGGCAGAAGACGTGGGAAGCAGAACTGGGTGCATACTCAGAAACTCCCTCATCCTACACTCGCGCTCCACAACCAGAAAAATTAGCCGCGCCACTGCCCTTACCTGAACCTGAACAGCCAGTTTTGGAAAAATTTGAGGTCTTATGGGAGCAACAAGCAGCTGCGCAGGAAATTGAGAATCTGTACAAAACGGATGAACAAAAAACAAATGCGCCAGAAGCAGATTTACCAGAAGCTGATGCATCAGACACGGAGGATGAAGCCATTGATGAGGACATGGAGGAATCCCTTTCAGATCAATTGCTGGCAGCAATACATCAGTTAATAGAAAAAATTACTGCGATGGTTTCAGAATATCTGCCTGATAATAAACAAGAGAGTGAGCAGAACAATGAAATGGAGAATAATGCAGACAACACAGGACCAGCAATATGAATACCAGACTCAGAATTAAACCCCTGTTAAACAGGTTGGAGCCTGAAATCCAGCAGCTCAAGCAATTGATTACTGATTTGGCTCAAATTGACAGCCCTTATAAATCCAAATGGCAATCATTAAAAAATATAACCGAAACAGGTGAATTAACGCCGAACAGTGCAAAAATACAAGTGAATACGCTTGTATATAGCATGGGAGAATTCAGCAAAATTCTGGCTGCAGTTTTAGAGGATAATACAGCAAAAGGGCAATACATACGTGCCGGGATTCTCGACAGATGTCAGACACTGCAAAAAAATTTACAGGCCAGGATTAAACAGTAACTCGCAAATGTTAAAAAAGCGTAGGTTGGGCTGTGAAGCCCAACAACACGATTAATGCGTTTTACGGCTCTATTGCTGCCAACTGCCTTTTCACCGACAACCGTGCGCCCAGCCAGCCGAGAGCAATAGCGGCCAGAACAATCATATAAGCCTGTTTTACCGATAATCCCAGCAGCGGATAACGCATGTGATAAACCGAAGCGAGTTCTTCAATAGCCACTGCAATGCTCAGCATAATAATATTGGTAAACAAGATCGCAAAAATCGCGCCCGCCAAACCATACCAAATCCCGGAATATAAAAAAGGCCTTAAGATAAATGCATCAGTTGCGCCAATCAGTTTAAGAACCTGAATTTCTTCATGACGATTTTGAATCGCCAACCGCAGAGTATTACCGATAATTAATACCACCGCCGAGGCCAGTAACGCCATCAAGGCATTGGCAATTTTGCTGACAAAGCCCAAAATAGCATCCAGGCGGGTTATCCATTCCATATCAAGCTTTGCCTGCTCTACTTGCGGTAAAGCACGCAAACGATCATAAAGCTGTTGCAATTTTAATGGATTATCGATTGTAAGCGCGGGCGTGATGCTCACTACAGCCGGCAACGGATTTTCAGGTAAATATTTTACAATATCATTCATCCCTTCCTGTTGCTGCAACTCTGCCAATCCTTCCGCAGGCGTTTTCATTGTTGCCTGCCCTACACCATCAACCGCACGGATCTGACCCAACAAAACGGCATCTTCACCGGTACTTTGCTTCAGATACAGTGATATATGGCCGCTACGCTGCCAATCGGCGGTCAAATGTTCAACATTGTCGCTGAAAACCCAAAATAACACCGGCAATGTCAGAGCGATTGCTATAACGATAACCGTCATCATCGTTGCCAATGGCCGACGGCATAGAAAATTGAAGCTGTTTGTCGCTGCCTGCACGTGATACGCAGCCAACGCCTGGAGAGCATCTAGCATAAACGGCCTCCTTTCAGCATGACAATACGATGCCGCATGCTGGCGATTAAAGCCAAATCATGGGTGGCAATCAAAATAGTTACTCCAACCTGATTAAATTGCTCAAAAATTTTCATAATTTCGGCTGAGAGGCCAGGATCGAGATTGCCGGTCGGTTCATCAGCCAACAGTAAAGCCGGTTTATGGACAACCGCGCGGGCAATCCCTACGCGTTGCTGTTCCCCTCCAGACAGGTGCATAGGAAGTACTTTCTCTTTATTTAAAAGACCGACCATATCAAGGGCCGCATGCACTCGCTTGGCAATCATCACCGGCTGAACGCCCCTAATTTGCAAGGGTAAGGCAACATTATCAAATACCGTGCGATCATTAAGCAGATAAGGCGATTGAAATGTGATGCCAAGGCTGCTGCGAAACGCAGGAACCTCTTTTTCCTTCAATTGGTTTAAACGAACGCCATTTACCATCAACTGGCCAGAAGAAGGCGTTTCAAGCTTCGCGATTAATTTCAGCAAAGTACTTTTCCCTGCGCCGGAATGCCCGGTCAGAAAAACCATTTCGCCTCTGGCCAATGAAAAATTAATCTGGCTGAGAGCCTCATAACCGCCCGGATAACGCTTGGTAACCTGATCGAAGTTAATCATCGTTAAAAATTGCCCTGACAAATTGCTGTGCATCGAAAGGACGTAAATCGTCTATGCTTTCGCCAATTCCCAAATATCGCAATGGTATCGCTAATTCGTTAGCGATAGCAAACAGTATTCCCCCTTTGGCCGTACCGTCAAGCTTGGTCATGGTAATACCGGTCAAACCGATTGCCTGATGGAATTCACGTGCCTGATTAAGAGCATTCTGCCCGATACTGGCATCAAGTACCAGCATTGTTTCATGCGGTGTTGCCGGGTCGAGTTTTTGCATAACCCGTTTTACTTTTTTCAGCTCTTCCATCAAATTATTCTGAGTATGCAGCCGGCCGGCAGTATCCGCAATCAATACATCAATTCCGCGCGCTTTAGCAGCCTGCAAGGCATCATAAATCACTGACGCGCTATCCGCTCCGGTATGCTGGGCAATAACAGGAATCTGGTTGCGCTCCCCCCATACCTGCAATTGCTGAACCGCCGCTGCCCGGAAAGTATCGCCGGCGGCAAGCATGACTTTTTTGCCTTGCTGCTGGAATTGTTTGGCCAGTTTTCCAATTGTTGTCGTTTTGCCGGCGCCATTTACTCCAACGGTCAGAATTACAAAGGGCGATTTATCCTCTGTTTCAATATCCAGCGCTTTGGTATTCGCCTGGAGACAGCCCTCCAGACGTTTTTTCAGCGCTTCAAATACGGTATCGCCATCGGTTAATTGTTTCCGTGCCAGGCTTTCGCTCAAATCCTTTAATACGGCCTGAGTCGTTTCCATACCAAGATCGGCAGTCAGCAGCAAGGTTTCCAATTCCTCAAGCAAATTGGCGTCTATTGTTTTCTTACCAAGCAACAAACGACCTATGCTATCGCCGAACTGTTGTCGGGTTTTGCTCAGACCCTGTTTAAAACGGGCATAAAACCCCATTTTGGCAGAAGTCTCCTGCTGGCTATGAGGCGATTCATCACTGCCCGCAGCTGCAATTGCCGTGTTTGTCTGGGGTTCAACCGCTAATGTTTCGGGGGAAACATCCCCCTGATTTTTCTTAAACCATTTAATCATATAGGTATACAAAACAAAGGAAATATGGAATTCTATCACCTTTTTTGCTTAGGAGTTAATCCATGCGTTATGTATTGATGATTATTCTGTCGTTATTGTCATGGCAAACCATGGCAGACGTCCAGAAATTTACTTTGGAAAACGGTCTTAAGATTATTGTCAAAGAGGATCATCGCGCCCCGGTTGCGGTATCGATGATGTGGTATAATGTTGGCTCAGCAGACGAGCCAGGCGGGATTACCGGTGTATCGCATGCGCTTGAACATATGATGTTTAAAGGCACTCCCAAATATCCCATGGGCGTATTTTCCAAAACAGTCGCCAGTGTCGGCGGTCAGGAAAATGCATTTACCAATTTTGATTATACCGCCTATTTTGAAAAAATCGCGGCTGCGCAATTGCCGATCAGTTTTGAACTGGAAGCTGACCGGATGCAAAACCTGCTGCTGGACAAGGCTGAATTCGCCAAGGAAATCAAAGTCATTCAGGAAGAACGGCGATTAAGAACAGACGATAACCCACAGGCCCTGGCTTTCGAACGCTATATGGCAGAAGCGCATCTGACAGACCCCTATCATCACCCGGTCATCGGCTGGATGGGCGATTTGGAACAGATGACCGCCGGCGATGTAAAGGCCTGGTATCAGAGCTTTTATGCGCCGAATAACGCAACCCTGGTGGTAGTCGGCGATGTCGATGCCAATAAAGTTCGCGATTTGGCCCAGCTTTACTTTGGCAATCTGCAAAAGCGTCCGACTTTTGTACGTAAACAACAAATTGAACCGCCGGCGCTTGGCCCAAAATACCAGGAAATCCACGCACCAGCGCAGTTGCCCATGTTAATGTTTGGCTATACTGTGCCCAGCGTAAAAACAGCTGACAATAAATGGGAGCCTTATGCGCTGGAAGTAATTGCCAGCATACTTGATGCCGGCGAAAGCTCACGGCTTGCCAAAAATCTGATCCGCGGCAGCCATATCGCAAGCAGCGCTGATGTTTATTATAATCTGTATACACGGTATCAAACCCAGTTCATCTTTTTCGGCACGCCAACGCAAGGCCAAAACCTGGATAACCTGAAAGCCGGCATGCTGAAAGAAATTCAGCGCTTACAGAACGAACCTGTCAGTGAAGCCGAGTTGAAGCGAGTAAAAACCCAGATCATTGCCCAGAAAACTTTTGAAAAAGATTCAATATTCGGCCAGGCAATGGAACTTGGTTTGCTTGAAACGATAGGATTGGGAACAGACGCGGCTGATCAATATACCGCACAGATTCAAGCGATAACGCCGCAACAGGTGCAACAGGCTGCACGCCGATTTTTTACTGAACGCGCAATAACCGAAACCCGATTATTTCCTCAAACTGCAAATAAGGAACAACAATGAAAACACGATTGACCTTACTTGCTGCTTTAGCCTTTTCGTTAACCCTGAATGCACAGGCTGGCAGTTTTAACATCGAGCGCTGGCAAACCAGTAACGGCGCACAGGTGGTTTTTCACCAGGCCATGGAAGTTCCCATGCTGGATGTGAATGTCGCCTTTGCAGCAGGCTCAGCCTATGACGGTAAAAATTTTGGCTTAAGCGCGCTAACTACCGAATTGCTTGATCAGGGTAATGCGCGATTTGATGCAAACCAGATAGCAGAAAAACTGGCTGATACCGGCGCACAATACGAGAGTGAAACGTCACGCGATATGGTCATGTTGCATTTGAAAACCCTGACCAGTGAAGACGCGCTCGCCCAGGCAATGGAAACTTTCAGCCTTATTATTACTAAACCCGCTCTACGTTTCGATGCGTTTAACCGGGAAAAAAGCCTGTTGTTAAGCCGGATAACTCAGCAACAGGAGTCTCCTGATGAAGTTGCCAATATCGCTTTTTTCAGCAAGCTCTACAAAAATCATCCCTATGCCCACCCGATAAATGGTACCAGCCAGACCGTTAAAATGCTGTCGCTCAATCAGGTACGTAATTTTTATAAACAATATTTTGTTGGGAACAATGCCTATATTGTCATTGTAGGCGCTATAGATAGCGCCAAAGCGCATGAATTGGCCGAACAGCTGGTTAAAGATCTGCCGTCAGGCCAACATGCACCAGCAATTATTAAAGCGACGCCGTTAGCCGCTGCGGAGAAAGCGAATATTCCCTACCCTTCTTCACAAACCGTTCTGCGTTTGGGGCAGATAGGAATTGATCATACCGTTCCTGATTATTTTGCGTTAATGGTCGGCAACTATGTTCTTGGCGGCGGTACCATGGTCTCACGGCTCGCCGATGAAGTCAGGGAAAAACGCGGCCTGACTTATGGCGTAGTCAGCCAGTTCATGCCAATGCCGGGTGATGGACCATTTATTATCAGCCTGTCGACCAAAAACAGTCAGGCCGTACAAGCCCTGCAAATCACCGAAGAAACGATCAAAGGCTTTTTACAAACGGGCGCAAATGAAGAAGAATTAACAGCAGCCAAACAATATTTAACCGGCAGTTTCCCGCTGTCATTAGCCAGTAACAGCAATATTGCCGGGTTACTGATGCGAATGATGTTTTACCATCTGCCAGATGATTACCTGGATACTTATACAGCCCGTATTGAAGCCGTGACATCTCAGGAAATTAAACAGGCATTTGACAAACATATTCGGCCTGACGCCATGCTTCTGATCACTGTAGGCAAGGCATGAAACAGACCGTAAGAATCATTGGCGGCAGATACCGGGGCAAAAAGCTTTCATTCCCAGCAATTGAAGGCTTGCGCCCTACGCCCGACAGAATCAAAGAAACACTGTTCAACTGGCTGATGCATGACATCCATAACCTGCGCTGTCTTGACGCCTTCGCCGGCAGCGGCGCATTAGGATTTGAAGCATTTTCACGCGGTGCGCAACATGTCACCCTGATTGAAGCGTCAGTACCGGTATTTCAAAATCTCAAAAAACAGGCACAACAATTTGACTCTCCCGCATTACAGGTAATAAACAGCGATGCCCTTGCTTTTCTAAGAAAAACAACCGTAAGTTTTGATTTGATTTTTCTTGATCCGCCTTTTGCGGACAATTTGTGGGGGGAATGCCTGCAGCTACTGGAAAATTCCGCTTGTCTGGCCAAAGGCGGACTTGTTTATCTGGAATCACCGCAGCTGATTGAGCTTAATCTGGAACATTGGGAGGCTTTAAAATCCAAACAGGCGGGTCAGGTTTATTATACGCTTTACAGGAAAAGATAAGAGTTAAGTGGTGGATACCCCACTGCCATTAAGTTAAGATACTGTCATTCCCGCGAAGGCGGGAATCCATTTCTCAAGTTGACTCCTTACCTTGTTTGATGGATGGATCCCCGCTTCGCGGGGATGACACATTTTCTTAACTTAATGGCAGCGGATACAGCCGCTCCCAACAAAACAATTTTACATTGATAAAAGACTTAAGCTTGACAACCAGGCAAGCACCTGTTTCAATCTGTACAATACTGTTCGATAATAAAAAGCGTAAAAACAAAAATGAATAAAAAGCTCATTATGCTTATTGCCGCAAGTGTATTGCTTCAAGGTTGCGGCAGTCGTACATTCATGAAACCGCCAATTAACGACCCCAGCGACGATGCAACCATCAAACTGGCAGAAGCTGCGTCGTCTGTAAGCGACTCCATGCTTGAAATGGCTAAAGTTGAAAAAGTAATTACGCCGCCAACAAAAGATAACACAATAACTATCCCTAATGCCTATAATTTGCAGGCAAGAGCATCTGTTGACTGGTCTGGCCCAATTGAAGAATTAACGTCCAGGATTGCAAAAGCAGGCCATTTCCGATTACGCGTGTTAGGTAAAGAGCCTGCCGTACCGGTATTAATCAGCCTTACCGCCAAAGATGAAAGCCTTGCCGAAATCTTACGCCATATCGATTATCAGGCCGGCAGAAAAGCCGATATTCATGTTTATCCCAATAGTCAGGTAGTTGAATTACGCTATGCCAAAATTTATTCTTAAATTAGCAGTGACCTGTCTGGCTATTATACTGGCAGCCTGCACTTCAACAACAATACGAGGCCCTGTCGGTAATACAGCTACGCTTGCCGGACTGAAAGCTATGGCAAGCAACAATAAAAGCACCAGAATGCGCAATCGTCATCAGATGAGCAAAATCCGGGAAATGGCTTTAAAGGAAATTGCACTGAGCCTGGGCGCTCAGGCCGGGCTGGCATGGCGTGCTGATTATATCAACGAGGAATTAACCAAAAATGCCCGCAGATTAGATACAGTGTATGATTTTAATTCCCTGGTACTTGAGCATAATATCCTGCCGCCAGTATTACTCGAAGGCCGCAATACGCTTAATCTCGCTGATACCCAGACAATTCGGATCTCTGATCGTACATACAAGGTTGCCAAACAGGCACGCTTTATAACCACCCCTCCTACCTGGCGGCAATATCTTTGGATGGATTACAAACGCCCCGAACAACCGGATATCACTTTATTACCTAAAACCCGTGCAGAAAAGCAGCTCTGGTGTCTTTATGTCGAAAAAGGGTGGAAAAACGGAAGCGAACAGGCTAATACTATACTTGAGGAAAGCATTGCACGCTTAAAAGAAGATTTCAGCGGCATGATTCTATACCGCAAGCTGTATGCAATGAACATGGTATCGCCGCCATATGTTTCACATACTGACTTGGGCGTAACAGGCGATGCCTCCGAAATGCATATTGATGATCGCGTATTGCGCATCACCGCATTGCCTGCGTTAAATATCAATAGCCAGGAATGGCGGGCTGCGGTTGCAAAAGATGAAAATGCGCTGGAACACTTTAAGAATATGGAAAAATTAGCTCAAAATAACCAGATCGTTATTACTAGTAAAAACTGGCAACCTCAAATAGCGCCAGTTAACTGAAAACCGGGATAATTATGAGCAATATCCGTTTAATGCCTGATGAGCCTAGCCGGTTTACGCCGGCTTTTATGGATAAAATGCTGTTGCATGCAGAAAGTCTGCATGCGTCAGATATTACCATCCAGACTGGTTCGCCTATTTATGCCGAGGTTTACGGCCAATTAATGAAGTTGACAAACCGTAACCTGTCAAACACCGAGTTAGGTGATTTAATTAACTCAATTTACGGCCCTAACGCAACCACGCAATTGCTGTCTGGTAAAGACATCGATACCCATTACGAATTTCGCCCCAATCGCGGCGTACGTTACCGCTACCGGGTGAATGCGACTGCCTGTCTGGTTGATGGTCATGATGGCATCCAAATCACGTTACGTACAATTCCTACCACACCGCCAAAACTGGAAAGCATGAACCTTCCGGCGCATGTCCTTGAAGCAGTAGCGCCGCAGGAAGGGATTGTGTTTATCACTGGTGCAACAGGTTCCGGTAAATCGACATTACTGGCATCCATTATCCGGGATTTGATTGAAAAAGATGATTCACATAGAAAAGTGTTGACTTACGAATCGCCTATCGAGTTCGTATATGATGAAATTCCCACAATTTCGGCAGTTGTCAGCCAATCTGAAATCCCGCGCCATTTACCTAACTTTGCGGATGGAGTGAGAAACGCGCTGCGTCGTAAGCCAAGGTTAATAATGGTGGGAGAGTGTCGGGATGCAGAGACAATTAGCGCCGCGCTGGAAGCTGCGTTAACCGGCCACCCGGTTTATACCACGCTGCATACATCAGGTGTCGCCGAAACAATGCGTCGTCTGGTTACTTCATTCGCGGGTGAAGAACGCCTGGGAAGGACTATTGATATTCTGGAGACGATTAGGCTTTGTATCTGGCAAAAACTGGTCCCTACTATCGATGGCAAGCGGGTAGCATTACGTGAACATCTGATTTTTGATGAGGAAGTCCGCGATATTCTCCTCGAAAGCGATCCCAACGATGTCACCTCAACAACGCGTAAACTGGTCAGGGAGCGAGGGCAATTAATGACCACCGATGCGCGTATCAAATTTGAGCAGGGAATTATCAGCGAACGCATGTACAAGCTGATTATCGCCGGCACGAAAGAACAACACGAGTAGGTTGGGTCGTTTGGCCCAATGGCGCTGCCTTAAGCTGTACAAAAATTGCGATATAGAAAAAAAGAGCTAAATATATATAGAAA